>JBEAYO010000315.1:0-4789 GCA_041159285.1 Bacteroidota bacterium
CTGCACAGCGGTACTTCGGCCCGCCGCGCACCCTTCCCGGAATTAAACAGCACTACTTCTAAAAAAAGTGTCAGGCACCCTCGACCGCATGCGCCACCGCACCTTTTTTGACAACAGTTAAACCAAACAAGAAATTTTCAGTTATTTTTGCGACAGAAAGACGCAAGCGCATTTGATACAAACACAACAACCAAATTATTCGCGAGTGGCATGTGCCCATTCTCCACTCAGCCATTACCTAACCAACCAACCACTTGGACAATGACCGATCAATTGACATCAGGCATCGAAGGAACAGTGTTGGCTTCATCAGAAGAACAAAACTACCGCGAGCAAGTCCTGCACGACTACTGGATCTGCTGCCTCAGCCGGGAGGTCAGCATCCTGGGCAGGAAAGAAGTGCTCAGCGGCAAAGCTAAATTCGGCATCCTGGGCGACGGCAAGGAAGTCCCCCAGGTCGCCATGGCCCGCGCCTTTCGAAAAGGCGACTGGCGATCCGGCTACTACCGCGACCAAACCTTCATGTTCGCCCTCGGACTGGCCACCGTCGAGGAATTCTTCGCCCAAATCTACGCAGATACCGAAAACGACTCCTGGTCCGGCGGCCGCCAAATGAACAGCCACTTCGCCTCCCCCCTCTTCGATGAGGATGGGGAATGGCTCGACCATACCAAACTCTACAACATCTCCTCCGACATCTCAAGCACTGGAGGACAAATGGCCAGAGCCGTCGGACTGGCCCTGGCCTCCAAGAAATACAGGGAACTGCCCCAGCTCGACAAAGACGCCCGCTTCTCCTGCAACGGCGAAGAAATCTGCTTCACCACCATCGGCGACGCCTCCACCAGCGAAGGCGTCTTCTGGGAAACCGTCAACGCGGCCGGCGTCATGCAAATCCCCATGCTCATCGCCGTCTGGGATGACGGCTACGGCATCTCCGTTCCCACCCAGGTGCAAACCACCAAGGGAAGTATTTCCCAGGTACTGGAGGGATTCAAATCCAACGAAAAAGGCGAAGGCATCGATATATACGTCGCAAAATGCTGGAATTACAAGGAATTGTGCGACCTGTTCCAATCCGCCGCCGACAAGATCAGAACTACCCACACCCCGGCGCTGATCCATGTGGAAGACTGCACCCAACAACTGTGTCACTCTACCTCCGGCTCCCACGAGCGCTACAAATCCCCGGAAAGGCTTCAATGGGAAAGAGATAATGACTGCATTGTCATCATGGCCGACTGGATGGTCAAGAGCGACATGGCCAGCGCAGAAGAATTGGAGGCCATCCAGGAAAAAGCCAGAAACTTCGTGCGGGAAGCAAAAGACAGGGCCTGGAAGGCCTACAATGCCCCCATCCAGCGGGAATTCAAGCGCCTCAACGACATCTTTTCGGAACTGCTCAAAGAACTGCCGGATTCCGAAACGGTTAAAAAACTGCACCAACAGCTCAAGGAGCTCTATCAGCCCACGCTCTCCGATATTTACAAGACCGCCAGAAGGCTGCACTTCGCCATCGGACGCGAGTCGCTGCCTGTACTGGAAGAACTGCGCAACATGCTCGAAGGGGTCAAACTGTCGGCCAATGAAAAATACCATACCCACCTGCACAGCAGTGGAAAATACGCAGCCCTGAACGTCCCCGTCATCCCCCCTGCTTACTCTGAAAATTCGGAATTCAAGAACGGCTACGAGGTGCTGAACGCCTTCTTCGACAGGGCACTCGGCAAGTTTCCCTTCCTCCTCGCATTTGGTGAGGACGTCGGCAAAATCGGAGGCGTCAACCAGTCCTTCATGGGCATGCAGGACAAATACGGCGTGGAAAGGGTCTTCGACACAGGCATCCGCGAGTGGACAATTGTAGGCCAGGCCATTGGCATGGCCATGCGCGGGCTGCGGCCCATCGCCGAGATTCAATATCTCGACTACCTCATCTACGGCCTGGAGCCGCTGACTGACGACCTGGCCACCTTGCGATACCGCAGCGACAACCTGCAGCGCTCCCCGGCCATCATACGCACCCGTGGCCACCGGCTGGAAGGAATCTGGCACTCCGGCTCCCCCATCGGCATGATCCTGAACTCCCTGCGCGGAATTTACGTGCTCGTGCCCCGCAACTTCGTGCAGGCTGCCGGCTTCTACAACACCATGCTGCACTCCGACGACCCTGCACTCATCATCGAATGCCTCAATGCATACCGGCTCAAGGAACGACTGCCCGACAACATCGGGGAATACACCGTGCCGCTCGGCGTGCCGGAAATCCTGCAGGAAGGCTCAGACCTCACCCTGGTTACCTACGGCTCCTGCGTGCGCATTGCACAGGAGGCCATCTCCATGCTGTCGGATGCCGGCATCTCCGTGGAGTTGATTGACGTCCAGACGCTGCTTCCCTTCGATCTGGAACACCGCATCGTGGCTTCTCTCAAAAAAACCAACCGCATTCTCTTCCTCGATGAGGACGTTCCGGGCGGCGCCACTGCCTACATGATGCAGGAGGTGCTGGAGAAGCAAGGCGGCTATTACCACCTGGATGCCCCGCCCGTGACGCTGAGTGCCAAGCCGCACCGCCCGCCCTATGGCTCCGACGGCGACTACTTCTCGAAGCCCAACGTGGAGGATATTTACGAGGCAGTTTTCCGCCTTGTCAACGAGCAGGCTTAGAACATTTTGAATACTCACCTGTTTGCTTCTTTAGGTTTTTGAGGCTGTCTCAAAAAGACTTTTTGGCGCGACTACCTGTTTTGATTAGAGGCTGTCGCAAAAGACCCGGCAATTCTTTCCTTAGGCGCCGATTGTTCCCCGGATAGTGCGTTCGGCCGGCCAAAGGCAGGCCGAACGCACTAAAATCCCCTTTCCGCCGCGGTTGGGCGTCGCCCAACCGCGGCGGAAAGGGGATTTTAGGCGCGCCGGGCGAAGCCTGACGCGCCCTTTAGGAGAAAGCATCTCGCAAGAGGGACCTTTGAGACAGCCAATCTTCAACTTGTTAAACAACCGGAGACTAAATGAACCTCTTGATAATCCTGCTGGCTTCCCTGGCATTCATGATTGCCTGTCAACGGCTGATGCCAGCCTTCAGCTGCACCTGTGCCATATTGCCGGAGCGCATTCCGGGCATGGTGTTCGGAGGAAATCCGGCTATTGATGCGCCTGCAGTGAAGGAGGACGGCTATTTCAAAGTGCAACTGCCCAGCAAAGATTGGCAAATGAAAGTCTTCAACTCCATCCGGGAGGCAAAAGACCGTTGGCAGGCAGCCGCCCCTGAGCACAATCTTTTCCTGGGTGAAGACTACCTCTCCGTACTGGAAAAGCACCCGCCAAAAAACATGCAATTCCGCTATGTGGTCTTGTATTGCAACGGAAAACCGGCCGGAGTCGCCTATTTTCAGATTGTCCCCTTCCTGGCAGAAGAAAGCCTTCGCATCAGTCCCGGCAAAACAAGCCTCTTCTCCTTCCTCATCAAACCGCTGAGCTTTCTGATCAGGCACCTCTATGTCTCCAGGAAACACAACCTGCTGGTCTGCGGCAACCTGCTGCTGACAGGAACCCACGGTTTCTGGTTCCGGGAAAATCTGGAAAAACAGGAGCTGTACCAATTGCTCGATGAAGCGCTGAGTCTGGTCAAATCCCTGCTGGAAAAAGAAGACCAGCTCGTGGATGTCACCTTCATTAAAGATGCCTCAGAGGCACAGCGAATGGAGACAGCACAGGCAAACAGCCTGCAATACCGTGAATTCACCTTTCAGCCCAACATGGTCATTGACCTCCCCGATGACTGGCGTGACATGGAAAACTACCTGGCCGCTCTTTCTTCAAAATACCGGATTCGCTATAAAAAGGCACGCAGCCAGGCCAAAGGCTTCCTCAAAAAAGAACTGAGCCTGGAAGAAATCAGGCAGCAACAGGAACAGATCTGCCGCTTGTTGTGCGAGGTGGCCGATAACCAGGACTTCAACATGGTGGAACTTAACCCGAACTACCTGATTGCACTAAAGGAAGGCCTATCGGACCGCTTCAGGGTTTTCGCCTACTACCAGGAAGAAAAACTCGCCGGTTTTTACACGACCCTGAACAATGGCGAGGAACTGGAAGCTCATTTCCTTGGTTTCTCCGCCGCTTCCAATCGCAGCTCAAAGCTGTATCTCAATTTCTTGTACGACATCCTGGAAGCCGGCATACAGTCCGGTGCCACCCGCATCGTCTATGCCAGAACTGCCATGGAAATCAAGAGCTCTGTCGGCGCCAGGCCGGAGCTGATGTACAGCTACATCCGCACCAACGACTGTCTGCTGAACAGGCTTTTACCGGGTCTGATCCGCTACCTCCAGCCCTCGGACGAGTGGGTCCCGCGAAACCCATTCAAGTGAGGTTCCCACCTGCTCTGCCAAATTAGAATTGACAAATCTCCGGCTTTCAAAATTAATATTTGTAAAAAAGCCGCTGCTCCCTTTTTCTTTTGCCGGAATTGCTATCTTGCGCATGTTTTTTTGCCGGTATGTCCGAACATTACCTGCGGAAAAAGAATCCCTTCAAATTACCAGGTCAAAATCGTGAGACACGAGCCTGTCTCAAAGGACCGGGCCATCTATTCTGCTCTTGCCGTTTAGCTCACGGGCAGGGTGTACGGCGGGCCAATGGCCCGCCGTACACCCTGTACAAAAAAGGATATCTCATCGAGGAGTCTTTTGAGACAGGCCCGGGCTTCAGCCAAAAAGAATTCAGCTTTTATCAAAAATCGCAACAACAAATCGCAAAGATATGACTTCTCGCACCTCTCTAAGATTATTGG
>JBEAYO010000316.1:0-4785 GCA_041159285.1 Bacteroidota bacterium
TCCTGGGACCACGGCGCCCAGTACTTTTCAGTCAAAACCCACGGTTTCCGGCAGCTGGCCTCGGAAGCGCTCCAGGCAGGTGTCCTGAAACCCTGGACGCCGGCACACCTGGCTGACAACCACCCTCGCTATGCCGGTATGGCCGGCATGAACGCATTGCCGAAATACCTGGCCTCAGGACTGACCGTCTATTCCAGTCAAAAGGTTGTTAAAATTGAGCTGGAACCAAAGGGTTGGGTTTTGCAGATGGAATCCGGTGAGCGTGCCCATTGCCGTGCCCTGCTGGTGACACTGCCGGCACCTCAGGCCCTGGAGTTGCTGAACAGCAGCGGACTGGCATTGCCGGCCGCCAGGGCGGTACTCGGCGAAATTGCTTACCATCCCTGTGTCGCCGTGCTGGCGCGCCTCGACCGCCCCAGTGAACTGCCGGCCCCGGGCGGATTGCTGCTCACAGGCCAGCCCATAGCCTGGATGGCCGATAATTATCAAAAGGGAATTTCCGGTGAGCCCACACTGACCATTCACGCCGACCCTGAGTTCAGCCGGGAACATCTCGACGGGGACCTGAACGCTGCCGGGCAGCAACTGGCAGACCTGGCGCAAAGCTTCCTGGGCGCAGCCAGCATCACGGCAATCCAGGTACACCGCTGGCGCTACAGCCTGGCCTTCAGGCGTCATCCCGAACCTTTTTTGTTGGCGGACGCTCCCTTTCCCTTGCTGTTTGGAGGAGATGGATTCGGAGAGACAGGTCACGTGGAAGGTGCCAGCCTCTCCGGTATGGCAATGGCCGACTGGTTAATTGAGCAGCAGCCGGACTAGTCTAATTCAACCTTTTCAGTGCCTCGGCAATCCTGCCGATGGCCTTCCTGAGGTCTTCTTCCGAGGCGGCATAGGAGATGCGGAAGCAGTTGGGCGCTCCGAAGGCATCGCCGCCAACTGTGGCCACGTGGGCATTCAGCAGCAGGAACTCGCAGAAGTCGTCGGCGCTGCGGATGGTCATTTGGCCATCGGATTTTCCGAAATAATAGCTGATGTCCGGGAAGCTGTAGAAGGCGCCATCGGGGCGGTTGACCTTGAAGCCCGGGATTTTTTCCAGCAAGCCGATGACGATGTCTCTGCGGTGCCTGAACTCGTCGCGCATGCGCCAGGTGGGTGCCAGGTCGGCATCCAGGGCATAAACGGCTGCCTTCTGGCTGAAAGAATTGGCGCCGGAGGTGAATTGTCCCTGTATCTTGGCACAGGCCTCTGCCAGGTAGCGCGGGGCGCCCATGTAGCCGAGGCGCCAGCCGGTCATGGCGTAGCCCTTGGCGAAGCCGTTGACGGTGGCGGTGCGGTCCTTCATGGAGGGGATGGCGCCAATGCTGGCATGGTTGCCGGTGAAGTTGATGTATTCGTAGATTTCGTCGGACACCACCAGGATGTCGGGATGGGGAGCCAGCACTTCGGCGATGGCTTCCAGTTCCGCCTGGTTGTAAACCGAGCCGGTCGGGTTGCAGGGGGAGGAGAAGATCACGGCCTTGGTTCGTTCGCTGATGGCGCCGGCCACCTGCTCCGGGCTGACCTTGAAGTCCTGTTCCACGCCGGCATACACTTCCACGGGCACGCCGCCGGCCATTTTGACGATTTCGTAGTAGGAGACCCAGTAGGGTGCGAATAGGATCACCTCGTCGCCGGGGTCCAGGACTGCCAGGCAGATGTTGGCGATGGATTGTTTGGCGCCGTTGGAGACGACGATTTGTGCGGGGCTGAATTCCAGGTTGTTGTCGCGCTTGAACTTGCGGACGATGGCTTCGCGGAGATCCTGGAGGCCGGGCACGGGGGTATATTTTGTGTAGCCGTTGTCGAGGGCGGTTTTAGCAGCCGATTTGATGTGTTCCGGGGTGTCGAAGTCGGGTTCGCCGAGGCTGAGGTTGATGACGTCGAATCCTTTTGCCTTGAGGTCGCGTCCCATTTGTGCCATTTTGATGGTGGCGCTCTCGTTCATTTCCAAAACCAGCCGGGAGAGGGGCTGCCTGCTAATGTCTGACATAGTGGTAATTTTTTATGTGAGCTGCAAAATTAAGGGTAAATTTCGTTAACGTGGGTTTTGCCATTTGGGTTTGGCAATGGCGGGCTGATTTTTGGGCGGCGCAGTTTTGATGGGAAAAATTTGTGGATTCACTCATGTTTAAATTGATTCGGCTGGTGCCCTCAACCTCCTGGAAAGGGCGGTCGGCGCAGCCCCGCGCACTTTCCGGAAGGCAAGCAGAATCGATCGAATTTTAATTGCTTTTGTCTATAAATCAAGTTGAAGCCTGATGATTCGCTCTATCTGCTCCATTTCTGTTTTATTTACCTGACCAATCCTCTCAAGAAACCTTAGCTCGCTTACAGTTGTCAGCTGATCGGCCATCACTTTGCTTGCACTATCACCAAGATTGATAAGGGTTTCACTTGGATATAATTTGTCAGTTTTTGAACTTAGAGGCACTACTTGATATCTTTTCAAATAGCGGTTTGACAGATCATTGCTCACTATTACCGCAGGCCGTTTCTTACTGACTTCCTGACCTATGGACGGATCAAAATTGATCCACCATATTTCTCCTCGCTTCTTCATAAAGTTTCCCCATTCAGAGTTCCTTCTGCCCATTCGAGAGCTTCCTTTTCTCTTTCAACATCCTCCGACATTTCTTTGTACCCTGACTCAAGTGCCGACAAAGGAGTGGGCTGTTTTTTTTCTTTGAACAGCTTGGAAAGAATCAAATTGTAAAGTTCCTGTAGGATATCACCTTTTTGACTGATAATCAGCCGAATAATCCTGAGTTTTATTTCTATTTCACTCATGGTTTGATTGATTTTCAGAACCCCTAAATATTTAAGCGTATGCGGAATTATTTCATATCGCACTGCCTCAGAGTAGCATCGAAATCATTCAGCCTGTGCCATTTGGCTTTCAGAAAGGGCGGTCGGCGAGGTACAGCGCATTGGAAACTCTTGATACAAGCCCTTGCGTGTAAAACTGACACCTATCCCTTGACTTTGCTCTATTGCTTCTAGGGGGTTCAATTTTTCTTAATTAGACTTGTTGCGGCGGGGTCATCGAAGGGGCAAAAAGGCTCTTTTCCTCCCACTTTGTGCCTTTTTCAGGTCAAATAGCTGGGCTATTCTCCCTGAAAAAGCCTTCAAGTGGAATGAAAATAGCACTTTTTTCCCACTTCGCTGACCCGCCGCAACAAGTCTATTGAAAACCGAAGTTTTAGGTGCTTGCCTTGGAGGGATGAAGAAATAGTTGGAAACCTATCTCTTGCGAAAATAAACGAATTTTCCCGTTTTAGCAATGGTGGAAACTACTATTTTTTTCTTTGAGAACAAGTTCCAACCATGCCGATTTTTCCTACGGTCAACAGCCCCTGTCATTTCTCTCCTCCGACATTTTCCAGCACCTGCCTTATCAGCAGCTCCTCGGCCTGCCTGGGTCGGGCGGAGAACTCGTTGGTGATGCGGTTGGCCAGAATGGCATTGCAGGAGGCGGCCTGGTGCCCGAGCAGCCTGGCCAGCCCCAGGATCGCGGCGGTTTCCATTTCAAAATTGGTGATTTGCAGACCCTCGAAGGCAAAAGAAGAAACAGCGTCAAAGAAAGACCTGTCCAGCACCGACCGGGCGCGCAGGCTCCTGCCCTGGGGGGCATAAAACCCGGGACAGGTCAGGGTGATGCCACGGGCCATACCCTTGCCGGCCCGGCCCGACAACTCCGCGTCGGCTGCGGCGGCAAAGGGCTGCACGGGAATCCGCCAGGGCCTGAAAAAGTCGTACAACTGCTGCTGGAGCAAGCGCTCCTGGTCCGACAAGTCGGCTTGGTAATACTGCATCAGGTTGTCCATGCCGGCGCCATAGGCGGAGCAGAGCATGCTGTCAACAGGGATGGCAGGGCTGAGGCTACCCGAGGTGCCGATCCGCACCAGTTGGAGGGAGCTGAGGCTGTCGCGCACCGTCCTGGTGGCCAGGTCAATGTTCACCAGGGCATCCAGCTCGTTGAGGACAATGTCGATGTTGTCGGTGCCGATGCCAGTGGAGATGACCGAGAGGCGCTGGCTTCCGATCCAGCCGGTGTGGGTGACGAATTCCCTTTTCTGCACCTGGCAGTCCAGGCGGTCAAAGTGGCGGGACACCTTGGGCACCCTGTCCGGGTCTCCCACCAGGAAAACGGTGTGCGCCAGCTGCTCCGGCTGCAGGTTGAGATGATAGATGCTGCCGTCCGGATTCAAAATGAGTTCAGAGGCGGGTATGGGCATTGGGTTGTTTTTGGCCATGCAAAAATGTTTCTTTAGCTGTTTTATTTTAAAAATGGCTGCAAGGTGCCATTTTTTATCCATTGCCAGGCCGGAAGAAATTTTGATGAAAGACGCTTTCCTGCCTGAACAATTTTCAGGAAATCACATTACGAATTAAAACAAAGACGCTACCACCATGAAGAAAATCTGGCAACTCAGCACCTGTAACACCTGCCAGCGCCTGCTGGGAGAAATTCCCAACCTCCCTGACTTCGAAGTCCAGGACGTCAAGGAAAAAAACATCTCCGCCGAAGAACTCGACGCGCTCAAAGCCAGGACCGGCTCCTACGAGTCCCTCTTCAGCCGGCGGGCCATGAAGTTCAGGGCCTGGGGCCTCCACGAAAAGACCCTCACCGAGCAAGACTATCGCGAGCTCATCCTCAAGGAATACACTTTTCTCAAACGCCCCGTCATCCTCGACGGCGAAAAAGTGTTCGCGGGCAGCTTGAAAAAGCCCGTCAATGGCTGAGGC
>JBEAYO010000317.1:0-4781 GCA_041159285.1 Bacteroidota bacterium
TTGCGGAACTGCATGATGTCAGACGCCACCATCTCGCTCACCAGCTCCTGCAACTGATAGCGGGGTTGCCAGCCCAGCTGCGACATCGCCTTGGTGGGATCCCCGATCAGCAAATCCACCTCCGTCGGCCGGTAGTAGCGCGGATCCACCGCCACCACCTGACGCCCGGGCTCCAGGTAGTAGTCAGGATGCGCTGAGGAGGCCACTGTGCCGACCTCCTGGTCGCCCGACCCCTCGAAGTTCAGCTCCACGCCGATTTCCCGGAAGGCCATGCGCACGAAATCCCGCACCGAGGTGGTCTTCCCCGTGGCAATCACAAAATCCTCCGGTTGCTCCTGCTGAAGCATCAGCCACATCGCCTCCACGTAGTCGCGCGCATGCCCCCAGTCGCGCAGGGCATCCAGATTGCCGAGGTAGAGCTTGGCCTGCAAGCCCAGCCCAATCTTCGCCACCGCCCGCGTGATCTTCCGCGTCACGAAGGTCTCCCCCCGGATCGGACTCTCGTGGTTGAACAGGATGCCGTTGCAGGCATACATGCCGTATGCCTCCCTGTAATTCACCGTGATCCAATAAGCGTACTGCTTGGCCACGGCATAGGGCGAGCGCGGGTAGAAGGGCGTCTTCTCCGACTGTGGCACTTCCTGCACCAGGCCGTACAGCTCCGAGGTGGAGGCCTGGTAAACCCGCGTCTTCTGGGATAATCCCAGCAGGCGCACGGCCTCCAGGATGCGAAGGGTGCCCAGGGCGTCGGTGTCGGCTGTGTATTCCGGCGTCTCGAAGCTGACCTTGACGTGCGACTGGGCGCCGAGGTTGTAGATTTCGTCCGGCTGCACTTCCTGCACGATGCGGATGATGTTGGTGGAGTCCGTCAGGTCGCCGTAGTGGAGGATGAAATGCTGGTTGTCCACATGCGGGTCCTGGTAGATGTGGTCAATGCGGTGGGTGTTGAAAATGGAACTCCTGCGCTTGATGCCGTGCACGATGTATCCTTTTTTCAATAGAAGGTCTGCGAGGTAGGCTCCGTCCTGGCCGGTAATCCCGGTAATCAAAGCTGTTTTCATGGTTAATTTTGTTGCTTTTCTTTTGCGTCAGTTGGCTGACTTTTTTATTAAAGTTTGAGGGACAGTGGGTTATAATTTTTGTGATGCTTGTGGTTGGTTCCGCATGCTGCAGGCAACGCAGCAGCGGCGAAAAGTAGGTTTTTGTTGTTTTCTTGAGGGGGTATTTGGATTTTTCAAAAATCACACCAGTTGCATGGGCTTTGGTAGTGGCTGCCAAACGATTCTTAACGCCGGCAGGCTTCCCCCTTTGTCATCCTGGAAGGACCTGTCCACGCCACAAACGCCGCCCACATGCCGCAAACAAGCCTGAGCTGGCCTTTATGTCTGAGTAAATCGAGCGCCTCGCCGGCAGGCTCTCCGCCTTTGTCATCCTGGAAGGACCTGTCCACGCCACAAACGCCGCCCACATGCCGGAAAGAAGCCTGACCTGGCCTTTATGTCTTAGAAAATCGAGCGCCTCGCCGGCAGGCTCTCCGCCCATCAAAAAAAGGCCACGGATAAAAACACAAAAGAGCCCCTGCTGCCATTCACGTACAGCGGCGCTCTTCCTTGTTTGCCCGACAGCAATATTTTTCCAGGACACCGGAAAAAAAAACCGGCGCCCGCAACGCTTTATCAACTCTCAAACTGGACCATAGATGCATGGCTCAGCTCCTCACTTTTCTCAGACAACTCCGACGGCAGTTCCGGCAGGTCGCGGAACACCCGGAACACGAGGTTGCTCTTGGGAAAAAACAAATACCACACCGTCAGGCCAATCAGCGCCACATCCGTCCGCAGGGAGGCGCGCCGCTGGTACCAAACCTCCACGGCCCCTTTGTAAGGCGCGATATGATGACGGTAGAACCATCGCGGATCCCCCTCCGCCTTGGCGAACAAACTCTCCTCGTCCCGGAAAATGATGGAGCCGATGCCCGTGATGCCCGGCTTGGCATTGTAGATGACCTTGCGCACATCCTCCGGAAAATCCATGAAGTCCTGCTCCACCTGCGGGCGAGGGCCCACCAGGCTCATCTCGCCGGTCAGCACGTTGATGATCTGAGGCAACTCGTTGATCTTGGTCTTGCGCAGGAAGCGACCCATCCCCGTCACCCGCGGGTCGTTGGGTAGGGTCAGCGAGCCAGTGAGCATGTTGGGACTGTTTTTCAACATGGTGGCAAACTTCAGGATGCGGAACTTCCGGTTGCGATATCCCATCCGGCTCTGGCGGTAAAAAACCTCTCCTTCGTCGCTGAGGCGCAGGGCAATCACAATTGGAACCATAAAGGGTATCAGCACCAACAAAAGTACTGAGGAAGCAAAAAGGTCAATTGACCGCTTGGCATAGGTGTACATAGATTTGCTGGATTATGACAGCAGCTTTGTGCTTTGTTCGGACTTTGTAATATCGTGAAAGGGAGAGCGCAATATCTATATTGCAAAAGTAGAAAATTTTCCGGCTTCAAACAAGCCGGGCAACCAGAAATTGCCGATTTCAGATGAGGAAGCCTTGTAACGGTTTGATTGCGAAACCTTTGTACCCGTTTGATTTTTGTCTCCGATTCCGGCGGCATTTGTCATTGAGCATGCCCTTGGCCAGCCCTTCGGACTCACTGATTTCACGGCCGCCAAAATCCCTGCTCTGCTTACTTCCCCTGCAATACCGGCTGTTTTTACATCTTGTTATCAAGATTCCTTCCGGTTTCCAAATGCTCAAAGCTGGGGATGAGGCTGGAGAGCAACTCCACGATGTCGGCCTTGGTCACCGTCTCGCGCCGGAAAAGGGCCGAGAGGGCATCGCAGCAGGCGGACACCTCCGCTACCGGGCGGCGCGGGGCATTGCAGATGACACCCAGGGCCGCGAACCGACCCCAGTCCACCTCCTCCTCCCCGGTGTGGAATTCCTCGAAGGCCTTTTCCCCGGAGGTGTCGGAACTGAAGCAGTAAACCGGCCACCGCCGGGTGCCGGCACAGGCTGACATGGCTGCGCGGGCCTCTTCCTCCGAGCTGCAGAGCAGGGGCTCGTAGCCCAACTCCTCCAGCAGGTCCAGGGCGATGCCGGAGAAGGTCTTCATGCCGGCTTCCTCCAGGCGCGGGAAGAAGATCTCGCCGGGCCGGCCCAGCAGGCAGGCCAGCAGGCAGATCTCGCCGGACTCCTCCGGGGAGACGAAGTAGCGGCGCACGTCGGCAGGCGCCGACAAGGGCTGCCCCTTGGCCAGGCGCTCCAAAAAGCCGGCCGGCAAACTGCCGTTCGAAAAGGCGACGTTGGCAAAGCGCGCCGTGGTGGCGTGCAATTGACCGGCGTAGGCCAGCACGAGCTCCTCCATGAGCTTCTTCGTGGCACCCATGACGTTCACGGGGTTGGCGGCCTTGTCGGTGGAGACGCAGAAGAAGTGCTCGGGCGGCCGCTGGGCCAACAGCTCCAGCAACTGCCTGGCTTTCAGCACGTTGTTATCGACCATGGCCTCGATGGCGTACTGGTCCTTCTCGCTCCTGACGTGCTTGTGGGCGGCGAAGTTGGCCACGATATCGAAGGGGCCCTCGCGCCGCCATATTTTCTCGAACACGGGCTCGGCGAAGTTGACGGGGTAGCTGAGGTAGTCCGCTGGCACGGGCAACCCGCTGCGGCTGCGCAGGTCGCGCGTCAGCTCGGTCAGGCCGTTCTCATTGGTGTCCACGACGCAGAGCCGCCCTGGCCGGTAGGGCAGCAGGGCCCTGATGTACGAGGAGCCGATGCTCCCCGCCCCGCCGATGACGAGCACGGACTTGCCCTGGATGGCGCGCTCCAGGGCTTCCCGGTTGTCGTCCAGGTCGCGCCGGAAGAGGCTTTCTTCCCGCCCGGTGACGTGGCGGGAGATGAAGTGGGGGAGTGAGAGGTGGTGCATGGTGCTTCGCGGGTAATGGCCTTGCTTCGGATGTTGGGCCTTAGTACATGTTTAAAATTTCTTCCAACTGAAAACGGATGATTGCTCTGTATCTATATCTATCAAGGAATTTTAAACATGCGCTAAGGTCAGGCTTTCCCCTCGTCTTGTGTTAATTTGTTATTGTATAGTCGTTTGAAATGAAGACTCCTTTCTCCAAAGTTGATGAGCAGCCCCACATCCAGGCCGTAGGCCTCCAGGTAGTTGATGGCCTGCGCCAGATGGCTTGCTTCCAGGATGCTGACGGCTTTGATCTCTACCATGACTTTTTCATCTACGAAAAAGTCCACCCTGCGACCGCCGATGCTGTGTCCTTTGTAAAACACGCGCATCTCTTTTTCTCTTTCATGGGGGATGTTCTGCATGCTCAGCTCGATGGACAATGCCCGTTGATAGACTTTTTCCTGAAAGCCATTTTTTAGCTGTTTGTGCACTTCCATGGCCGCTCCTATGATTTTTCTGGTTAATTCTTCATGTTTCATGATGAGGAATTTGGCTTTGGGGTTTCTAATTATTGTCTCATAGCTAAGTTATGATAATAATTTTGAGATTGCAAGAGGGGGGGAATGCCACACGTTTTTGAACAGGATTAACTTGATTAAAAAGATTTTTAGGAGGCTTGTCTCACAATTCTGCTATTACTGTGCCCCTACCCATCCTACTAATCCTTCAAATCAAGTTAATCTTGTCAATGGTGCAGTTACAGCAGAATTGTGCGACGGGCCTCCTGTTAATCTTTATAATCAGTTTAATCCTGTTCAAGACTGTGTGCTTGATTAAAAAGATTTTTAGGAGGCTTGTCTCACAATTCTGCTAT
>JBEAYO010000318.1:0-4764 GCA_041159285.1 Bacteroidota bacterium
TGTTTTTTGAAAACAAATAGGGAGCTGAACCACCCGAAGGCGCCACTGAGATCAACCCGTCGTTTTGACCGAAGCAATCCAGATTGTTGACCGTGAATGCCAGGGAGAGCTGCTCCGGTGCCTCCAGCGTCACCACGGCTGCATCCGTGCAACCATAGGGCCCCGTGACTGTGACGGCGTAGGTACCGGCCGTCAGGCCTTCCAGGGCGCTGCCTTGCTGCCCGTTCGACCAGGTGAAGACATAGGGCTGAGTTCCGCCTGTCGCCACGGCGGACAGTGAACCATCGGCTGCACCATAACAGCTGATGTCGTATTCGCCGTAAGCAGCAGTGACCGTCAGATTCAAAACCGGCTGGAAATACTGCACCAGCACGGCCTGCGCCGTGGCCGTCAAGCCTCCGGCAGCGGTAATGGTCACCGAGTAAGTCCCACCCGGCAAGCCGCCGATTGCCGTGGAATTGCCGCTGAAACTGCCATTGCCCGTGGCGCCGGTGTTGCCTTCCTGCCAACTGTAGGTGAAGGGGGGAAGCCCCTGCGTCACCTGCAGGATCAAACTCCCGGACGCCTGCGTGCAGGAAATGGTGTCGCCGGCAAGCTGGAAATCAACGCCGCAGACATCCGGTGGCAGTAGCACGATGCTTTCCAGGACAATGCTGTCACAGCCGTACTGGTTGGTGTAGGCAAAAGTGAAATTGCCGGCAGCCCCTGGGTCGCAGGTGGTGGAAGACAGCTGGATGGTATCGGAAGGCAAGAGGGTGACGGTTTGTATGATGGTGCTGTCGCAGCCATATTGATTGGATAAAACATTGGTGAACACCCCTGACAGCGCAGGGTCACAGGTGCTGGAGAACAGGTAAGTGGTGTCGGACGCATGAAAGGTCACGGTCGTCACCACCGTGCTGTCGCAGCCATTCGCTGAGGGGTACACCACTGTAAAGATGCCGGCATTGGCCGGATCGCAAGTGGTGGTAAAAATAGCCGTGTCAAAGGAAGGCAAGAGGGTGACGGTGTTGATGACGATGCTGTCACAACCTTCCGGCGTGACAAAAGTGCTTTCAAATACTCCTGCCTCCGAAGGATCGCAGGTGCTGCCGGACAGCAGCGTTGTGTCGGCCGATGAAAACACCACTGTCCTGACGACGATGCTGTCACAACCGAACTGATTCAGCAATGATTCCACAAAAACCCCGGTCTGGGCCGGATTGCAACTGCTGTCAAACAAAAAGACGCTGTCGCGCGGATTGACCGTCAAAATCGTGGTCACAATGCTGTCGCAACCCTGGAAGGTCAACAGGGAATCAATGTAAGTGCCGGAGCTGCCTTGCAGGGCACCCTCCAGAAACAGGCTGTCCCCCTGGCAAATGGACAGCGCCTGGCTACCGGCCGAGGGCTGCCACACGGTAATCGTGGCAGTGCTTCCCTCGGTGGACTGACAGGCCGGATTGTTGTTGTCCGTCACCGACAAGATGCTGTAGGTTGTGCTTTGGTCCGGACTCAGCGACAGGCTGTGCCCATTGAGTATATTGTCAAGGCTGATCTGCTGGCTGCCGTCGGCATAAACCAGGTCAAAGGGTGCTGTCCCCGTGAGGCTGATAGTGAGCATGGCCGTTTCCCCTTTGCAAATGCCGGTGCCCTGGCTGAGTTGGGCAGTTGGCAGCGCCCGGAAAACCACCGGCGTTCCGAAGGAGACCGAGAGGCAGGGATCTGCCAGGTTTACCCCGCCGCTGCCATTGTCATTGCCTGCCACTGCTGAAATGTAATAAGTGGTGCCCGTGGTCATGGGCGGCACGAGGGTGAACACCGGAGTAGAACTGGTGGCGTACACGGTTCCCAGTGAGTTGCCGTTATTGCTGTGCAGCACAAACTGCAAGGCATCGTTGGCATCCAGCACCTCATTGCCATTGTGCAGGGCTGTTGAGGTATCCCCGGCACAAAGGGAAAGCGGGCTGTTGTTCATCGTGCCGGCACTGGTTGAGCAAAGGCAGGAGAAAATGCCCGACAACACCACCGGGTTGCAATTGTTGGCGTCATTGACCGTGATGGAATAAGCCTCCCCGCTGACCACCGGGTCGCTGGTAAAGCTGTAGGGAGGTCCTGCTGACAGCTGGCCGGGGCTGCCGCTCAGCAAATAGGTCGCGGGGTCGCCCCCGGAGATGTCAAAGCTGACAGTGTAACTCGTATTGGCGGCATCGCAGTTGATATCGAAATTGCTGATCTGCGGGGCTCCTGCCACTGTGACCTGGGCTGCGCCCGAGCCGCCGGACTGGCAGCCATTGGCGTCCACCACCGAAACGATGGTATAAGTGCCGTTCTCCGTGCCGGGCAGCGTGGTGCTTCCCGTCCCGATGGTCACTGGAGACTGGGCGACATTGTCGATGGCGAAAGTAAGCACAAGCGGAGCCGCGCCTGTCGCCAGAATGTTTAAAGGCACGCTGTTGCCACTGCCTTCGCAGATGATGCCGCTTCCACTGATGATGGCCGAGGGCGGGTTAAACACCTGGATAACAAGGGTGTCGGCGGCTGGACAGCTGCCGGGCGAGGCGACGCTGTAAGTCACAGCGTAGCTGCCGGGCCCCAGCGCAGCCGGGTTGACCTGCCCTTGGGAATTGGCAGCCCCTCCCCAGGTGCCCCCCGCCGGTGTAGCAGCCAGCGTCTGAAGCCCCGCTTCCGGGCAGAAGGGGCCGGCGGGCTGGATGACGGCAACGCCGGAAGCCAGCACCACGAGGTTGAAGGTGGCGGTGCCCTGGCAGCCAGGTCCTGAGCTCACCGTGTAAGTAACAGGATGGGTGCCGGGCCCTAGCAAGGCTGGGGTGACCTGCCCCGTCGCACTGGCAGCGCCCCCCCAGGTGCCGCCAGCCGGCGTTCCCGACAGGTTGAGCGGTGGCGAAGAGGTACAAAGCGGCCCCACCGGCACAATCTGCGGATTGGGCTGGGGGTTGATGACGATGGAGATGGTATTTTGGTCGGAGCAGCCGGTGGGATCCGTATAGGTATAGGTCACCTGGAACTGCCCCGGGCCCAGGGCTGCAGGGTTGACTTGCCCCTGGGCATTGGCAGCCCCGCTCCAGACGCCGCCGGCGGGAATCCCCTGCAGGTTCAGCGGCGGAGAACTGGTGCAGAGTGGCTGGGCCGGCGGCACGATGATGGCCACCGGGGAAGGTTGCACCGCCACGACCGTGGAGGCAGTGGCCGTGCAGCCGAAGGCATCTGTCACCGTCACGACATAGGTCCCCGCATTGATCAGGTCAGCGTTTGAGATGCTGGGGTTTTGCAAATTGGAGCCAAAGAAAAGAGGGCCCGACCACGAATAACTCACGCCGCCGCCGGCGCTGAGCACCAGCGTTTCGCCGACGCACACCGGGCCGTTATTGCTGGCACTGGCGGGGGGAGGAGGCAGCACATTGACCGTGACGTCATCGGTGAGTGTGTTGCCACAGGCATAGGTAATCGTCACATTATAAGTAGTGGTGGCCAGCGGTGCTGCCACCGGATTTGACACGTTAAGGGGGCTGAGGCCAGGCCCAGGAGCCCATTGCCAGGCCTCGCCGTTTTGGTCGGCCTGCAGGTTGGCACTTTGCCCGGGGCAAATGTCCACGTCGTTCATGGGCGTCAACTGGGGTGGCCCGACGCATACCGTGTGCACGTTCGACAGCGCTCCTGTACCGGAGGTGAAGCCGTAATAGACAGATGAGTTGCCTCCCAGCACATTGACGATGTTGCCGGTGTACGATACGGAATTCCCATCCAGCGTGGCTGTGAACACCTGTGTCTGCGGGTTCCAGCTGACCGTGAAGCAGTGCTCCTCGCAATCCTCGATATTCGGCAGGTTGACGGGGCCAGCCAGGTTGGAGGCAGCCGTGTGCGACAAGTTTCCCTGGGAGATGATGGACAGGTGGTCGCCCGCGGGGTCGCCGAAGTTGGAATTCTGGTAATCGTCCATTTCAACGGCAATGGAGGGGGTGATGCCCTGGTAGCCAAGTTGCCCGCCGCCCGGGCCCAGTGCGGTGTTGGAGGTAGTCATCACGAAGACGATGCCATCGGCCCCGTCTGAGTCCTTGCAGCCAAAGTTCAGCCGCGCCTTGAGGCTAAAGGGCTGGCTGAGGCTGACGGTGCTGCTGGAAAAAATAGAGCCTGCCTGCCCGGAGCTGTTGGGCGTCAGTTGATAGCAGCCTGCCCCCAGGTTGCTTGCCGAGCCGTTTGTCACAAAGGTTTGAGCCTTTGTCTGGCTGAAGTGAAAAATCGCCAGCAAGGCGCAGAGCCATGGCCATCTGTAAAAGTGTTTCCGTGTTCTGTTCATCATTTATCTGTAAATTAGGCGATTAAGGTAGTGCGTTTTTGGCATTCTGCAATGACAGCGGGTAAATATAGTGCAGGAAAAGGATTGTTTTAACATCATCGCAGTGGTTTTGCCGAGGCAGTTGCGGTGGTTTATGCCTCTTGGAAGGCCGGGGTGTTCCACTGGGCGATTTTTTTGTTGCCAAAAAATGAGACCTAAAAAGCTTGCGGCATTGCAGCAACCCCATTATAGCAGCTCTATAAAAAGACCCGGCCATCCATTCTGCTTATGCCATTTTGCTCCCGGGAAGGGAGCAAAGGCTGTCTCAAAAGGCCGGCAATTCGTTCCGCCTGCGCCGATTGTCCCCCGGGAGGGGCGTTCTGCCGCCCTGTAGCCGGCCGAACGCCCTAAAATCCCCTTTCCGAGGCTGTCTCAAAAGACCCTGCTCGCTTTTGGAATTCGTTCCACCGGTGCCAATTGGCTCAGGT
>JBEAYO010000319.1:0-4764 GCA_041159285.1 Bacteroidota bacterium
ATGACAATCTTGTGGCCTTTGCCCTTGTGCTAAAGACAGGCTAGTTATCTCGTGATTTTACCCACTTGCTTTTAGGGAAATCAAATTTTTGGATAGTGTAAATTACAACTTTTTTGAATACCCATAATGATGATGGCAAGGCCGGAATGACTTCAGAGTTAAAAAATTGATTGCATATTTGGATTGATATTTGAAATTTGGAGAATGAGAGTGGTGATTCTGGCCGAAATTCCTTCAAACGCCAAATATCCGCTCCTGATTGGCAATTTACCATGTACGTTAAAAGTGATTTGCCCGGGACATTTCTTCTGAAAACTGTTTCATACCCAAAATAGAATATGGCAATTTTGAACAAGTACAGTCGCACTATCACCCAAGGTGATTCCCAACCGGGGGCAAAGGCCATGTTGCATGCCATCGGACTCACAGAGAGCGACCTGGACAAGGCACAAGTCGGAATAGCCAGCACGGGCTGGGATGGCAATCCCTGCAACATGCATCTCAATGATCTGGCTGCCATCATTAAAAAGAGCATCCTGGCTGAGGGACTCGTTGGACTCACCTTTCATAATATAGGTGTCAGCGACGGAATTTCAATGGGAACTGAGGGCATGAAATACTCCTTGCCTTCCAGGGATATCATCGCCGACAGCATCGAGACCGTTGCATCGGCTCAATGGTACGACGGCATCGTGGCCGTGGTTGGCTGTGACAAGAATATGCCAGGCGCCATGATGGCGCTCGGAAGGCTAAACCGGCCTTCTTTGGTAGTCTATGGAGGCACGATCAGTCCAGGTTGCCATGCCGGAAAAAAGCTGGACATTGTCTCTGTTTTCGAAGCTTATGGTCAAAAAATTACGGGCCAGATTTCCCCGGACGAATTCAACGCCATCGTTCGTCATGCCTGTCCGGGACCTGGTGCCTGCGGAGGCATGTACACCGCTAATACCATGGCCTCTGCCATTGAGGCACTCGGAATGGCTTTGCCCAACAACTCTTCGATACCAGCGGAGGGTGAGGCAAAAAGAGCTGAGTGCGAACTGGTGGGAAAAACCATGATGTCCCTGCTGGAAAAGGACATCAAGCCCAGGGATATTCTCACTCGCAAGGCCTTTGAAAACGCCATCACGCTCATCGCCATCCTGGGTGGCTCCACCAATGCCGTGATGCACCTCATCGCCATGGCAAAAGCTGTCAAGGTGCCGCTGACACTCGATGACTTCCAGACAATCACCAACAAGACGCCCTTCCTGGCGGACCTGAAGCCAAGCGGGAAATACGTCATGGAGGATCTCTACCAGATCGGAGGCGTACAGGGCGTTTTGAAACTAATGCTCGGAAAGGGCTATTTGCACGGGGATTGCATGACCATAACGGGGAAGACAATGGAAGAAAATCTGTCCGAATCAGCACCCCTGGCCCAGGGTCAGGATATCATCAGACCCTTTGATCAGCCCATAAAGCCAACCGGTCACATCCAGATCCTGTACGGCAATCTGGCGGAGCAGGGTGCCGTTGCAAAAATTACTGGAAAGGAAGGGCTGCAGTTCACCGGAAAAGCCAGGGTATTCGATAACGAAAAGGCAGCCAACGAAGCCATCGCCAATAAGGAGATCAAGCCAGGCGACGTGGTGGTCATCAGATACTGCGGCCCCAAAGGCGGCCCTGGCATGCCCGAAATGCTCAAACCCACGTCTGCCTTGATGGGAGAAGGCCTTGGCAAATCAGTGGCGCTCATTACAGATGGCCGCTTCAGCGGAGGGACCCACGGCTTCGTCGTGGGGCACATCACACCGGAAGCCCAGTGCGGTGGCTTGATTGCCCTGTTGCAGGACGGTGATGAAATCACAATCGATGCCAACCGCAATCTGCTGGAAGTCTGTCTGAATGAATCCGAAATTGCCCGCAGGAGAGCCTCCTGGACACCACCGGTTCAACATCTTTCTGGAATTCTCAAAAAATACGCTCACACGGTCTCCTCTGCCAGTGAGGGCTGCGTGACGGATGAACTCACTAATTAGTAAAGCAACATTTCAATGACCCATCACATGACCCACGAGGCTGCCAAACCGCTAGCCATTGAAAATCAACACCTGTCAGACCTGAAAAAGGAAAGGCTCAGCGGTGCCGAGGCCGTGCTTCGCTGCTTGCTGGAGGAAGGTGTTGATACTATCTTTGGTTACCCCGGGGGAGCCATCATGCCAGTCTATGATGCCCTCTATCATTACCAGGACCGGATTCGCCACATCCTTCCCAGGCACGAGCAGGGAGCCATCCACGCTGCAGAAGGCTTTGCGCGCGTGATGCGCAAAACCGGCGTATGCATGGCCACCTCTGGCCCTGGCGCGATGAACCTGGTAACAGGCATTTCAGATGCCATGCTGGATTCTACGCCCTTGGTGTGCATTACAGGGCAGGTATCTTCTCATCTGCTCGGAACTGATGCCTTCCAGGAAACCGATGTCATCAATACCACGATGCCCATCACGAAGTGGAACTACCAGATCACCAGGGCTGAAGAGATCCCTGAAATATTTGCCAAGGCATTTTATGTCGCCAACAGTGGAAGGCCAGGCCCGGTCGTCATCGATATCACCAAGAACGCCCAGATAGAAACCCTGGAATTTTCCTACGAGAAGCGAAACCGCATCCGCAGCTACCATCCCAATCCTAAACCAATTCAGGCCGACCTGAAGGCAGCGGCGGATCTAATGAACCAAGCCAGAAAACCCTTTATCCTGGCAGGGCATGGCATCCAGATTTCCGGCGCCCAGGAGGTGTTCAGGGAGTTTGTCGAGAAAACAGGCATCCCCTTCGGTTCCACCCTCCATGGATTGTCCACCCTTTCCTGCAATCATCCGCTGAACATGGGAATGCTGGGCATGCATGGCAACTACGGCCCCAATCTCAAGCAAAACGAATGCGACGTGCTCATCGCCATCGGCATGCGCTTCGACGACAGGGTTACGGGCAATTTGGCCAGGTACGCCAAGCAGGCAAAAGTCATCCACATAGAAATCGACAAGGCTGAAATCAATAAAAACGTCTTCGCCCATGTGGCGCTGAACTGCGATGCCAGACTGGCACTCGAGAAGCTCCTGCCACTCGTGAATCAAAAATCCTATCCGGATTGGCTGGCTGAGTTCAACCATTGCAGCCAGATAGAACATGAAAAAGTCATCAGCAAGGACCTTCAGCCGGCAGAAGACGGCGGTATCAGGATGGGCCTTGCAGTCAGGGAGGTGTCCAACCAGACCAAAGGCCTCGCCATTGTCGCCACAGATGTGGGACAACACCAGATGGCTGCCGCCCGGTACTACCAATTTCAGGGAACCAACCAATGGGTCTCCTCCGGTGGGGCTGGAACCATGGGATATGGGCTGCCGGCAGCTTTTGGCGCCAAGCTGGCCTGTCCGGAAAAAACCGTGGTGGCTTTCATAGGAGACGGCGGCTTCCAGATGACCCTGCAGGAACTCGGCATGTGCTCACAGTGGGACGTGGCTGTCAAAATCATCCTGCTCGACAATAACTACCTCGGCATGGTGCGCCAGTGGCAGCAGCTTTTCTTTGACAGGCGCTATTCCTCAGTGGCGCTTCAAAATCCCGACTTCGTCAAGATTGCAGAAGGCTTCGGCGTCAAGGGAAAAACCATCAGCCGGGCTGAGGATCTGAGCGCCGCTGTCACCGAGATGCTGGCGGCGGAAGGCCCCTACTTGCTGCATGTCAGGGTGGTACAG
The DNA here is from genome assembly GCA_041159285.1 of Bacteroidota bacterium. Lineage (GTDB taxonomy): Bacteria > Bacteroidota > Bacteroidia > Chitinophagales > Saprospiraceae > UBA6168. The sequence goes on from JBEAYO010000319.1 coordinate 3,738, forward strand.
GAGGAAAACGTTTTCCCAATGGTGCCGGCCGGGAAAGGGGTGGATGAAATCATCCTGGAACCAAGCGGCATTTAGCGCATGTTCCTGTTTTTTTTTCCTGAAAACATGAACCATCTACAGATTTTCAGGTGAAAGAACCAATGAACATGCATGTAAAACCGGGCTAAGCCAAATCAGACAACAATGAGTGAAATCAAGGAATACACCATCACTGTTTTTACGGAAAACCAGACAGGCCTGCTGGCCAGGGTAACAGCTGTTTTTACTCGACGCCACGTCAACATTGAAAGCCTCACAGTATCAAAATCTTCCATCCCCGGCATCCATCGCTTTACCATCGTGGTGAACGTCAGCAGACATATGGTGGAAACGCTCGTCGCGCAGCTCGACAAGCAAGTTGATGTCGTGAAGGCATTTTATTACGAACCCCACGAGGTGGTCTTTCAGGAAATCGCCCTCTACAAGGTTCCTGTTGCCGCCTTTCGAAACGGCCCCAGCATCGAGTCCTTCATCCGAAAGCACAATGCGAGAATCCTGGAAATCGAGGCGGAATACATCGTGCTGGAAAAAACCGGCCACCAGGCTGAAACCGAAGCCCTGCTTGAAGAACTAAGGGGCATCGGCATCTATGAGTTCGTGCGTTCCGGACGAGTGGCAGTCGTAAAGCCCATGGAGCGACTCAACACATACCTGCAATCAATTGAAGCGGACCTTTCCAACTAATCCAATATCCTTTATCATCGACAAAACTATAGCATCATGGCTCAAATGAACTTTGGCGGCGTTACTGAAAACGTTGTAACCCGCGATGAATTTCCCTTGGAAAAAGCGAGAGAAATATTGAAGGACGAAACCATCGCCATCATTGGCTATGGCGTCCAGGGACCCGGTCAGGCACTGAACCTGGTGGACAACGGCTTCAAGGTGATCGTGGGACAGCGCTTTCCTTCCAAAACCTGGGACAAGGCCATCGCGGACGGCTTTGTGCCGGGTGAAACGCTTTTCTCAATCGAGGAGGCCTGCCAGC
>JBEAYO010000320.1:0-4753 GCA_041159285.1 Bacteroidota bacterium
GGCGGCGGGCACAAACCCGTTGTGTAGCACGGGCACGGGCTTCATCAGCGTCACGGCGAACGGTGGTACAGCCCCGCTCCAGTACAGCCTGAACGGCGGCAATCCACAGTCTTTCAGCAGCTTCAGCAGCTTGCAGGCAGGTGCCTACAGTGTGCAGGTGACGGACGCCAACGGCTGCGAGGTGACGACGGCAATCGTGAACATCACGACACCGACGGCACTGGAAGTCCAGGCTGTGGCTACGGCAGCGAGCTGCAACGGTGAGGACGACGGTACGGTGACGGTGACTGCCACCGGCGGCACGGGTGCTTATGAATACAAGATAGGCACAGGTACGTATAGTTCAACGTCGACCTTCACGGGTCTGGCAGCCGGCACGCACGTAGTGACGGTGAAGGACGCGAACGAGTGTGAGGCGACGGTAAGCGTGACGGTCTCACAACCGGCGGCAATAAGCGCCATAGCGGCAGGAAGCAACCCTGTATGTTCGGATGGAACGGGCAGCATCACGGTGACTGGAATCACAGGCGGCTTTGAGCCTTATGAATTCAGTATCGATGGTGGTATGAACTACCAGACGAGCAACATATTCACAAATTTGGCTTCCAGTGACACAGCGTACACCGTGACGGTGAAAGATGTAAATGGCTGTACAGGGTCATCAAATGGGGTGACAATCACTGCGCCAATTGCTATTGGCGATGTCATTACCACAGGAACCAATCCGTCCTGCTTTGGCGGCACGGGCAGTGTCACAGTGACGGTACCCACAGGCGGCACTGCTCCATACACCTACAGTATCAATGGCGGTGCGTATCAGACGAGCAATGTCTTCAATGGATTGAGTGCTGGCACTTACACGGTGACGGTGAAAGACGCGAATGGCTGCCAAGCCAGCGATACTGCGACAATCACACAGCCAGCAGCGCCTCTTACAGTCACCGCCACCGGGGTCAATCTGACCTGTGCCGGTTCTGCGAATGGAAGTGTGAGCGCGGTTGTCACCGGCGGCACTCCGATCAATGGCGGCTACACCTACAACTGGACGCTTTACCTGGGCCCTGGCATGAGCATCCCGGTTGGCAACCAGTCCAGTCAAGACAACCTTGGTGCCGGCATCTTCAATCTGACGGTGACGGACTCTAATTCCTGTACGGCCACGGCCACGGTTCAAATCACCCAGCCGACATCTTTGGTAACCAACATCGTGAACATCGTGCACGCCAGTTGCAACAGTGCCAATGGCAGCGCCACCGTGGCAGCAAGCGGCGGAACATCGCCATATAGCTACGCCTGGGGTCCAAATATCACCCAGACTACCTCGACGGCTACCGGACTGGAGGCAGGCAACTACCAGGTCACCATCGCCGATGCCAACGATTGCCAGGAGGTACTTTCCTTCACAATAAATGGTGCGACCATGGATGCAACTGCCACCTTGGTAACCAGTGCCAGCTGCAGCAATGCCAGCGACGGGCAGGCCACGCTGACCATTACCGGCGGAACCACCCCGGTCACTTACTTCTGGGCTGGTCCGAACGGCAGCCTGGTGAGCGCCGGCGTTTACTCCGGCAGCCCGCTGACCATTTCCAATCTGGAGCCGGGTGTACACAGCATCTCAGTCACGGATGGAGCCAATTGCACGGATACTACCAGCCTTAACGTCACAGCTATACCTGACAACACGCTACCAACGGCCCTTTGCAAGGACATAACAGTCAATTTTGTCACTTCAGCGGTTACCATCGCAGTTGCCCAAATCGATAACGGATCTTCCGACAACTGCGGCATCCTGACGATGAGCCTGTCAGAGACCACTTTTGACTGCTCCAACCTGGGTGTCAATGATGTGACGCTGACTGTGACGGATTTTAGCGGTAACTCGAACAGCTGTATCGCCAAAGTCACGGTAATTGACCCGCTGCCACCGACGGTGGTATGCAAGGATATCACGCTTCCGTTGACAGGCAGCACGACCTTGCAGCCCGCTCAAGTCTTTGACGAGCAAGCCTCTGGCGACAACTGCGGCACAATCACGCTGACCAGTATCACCCCGAGTCAGTTGAATTGCTCCAACGTGGGTATTAACCTGGTGACCCTTGTAGGGACCGATGCCCAGGGCAATACAGCTACTTGTCAGGCGACAGTGACTGTAGAGGGACCTGAAGTTTCAGTGGTAACCACGCCAGAGTTTTGCGTCGTGACGGGCGGGGAGATTATCATCACAGCCGAGAACCCTGGCAACCTGACCATCATTTACTCCGCGGACGGAGGCGCCTCTTATCAGGAGGATCCCTACTTCAGCGGCCTCGGGGCTGGCATCTATGAGGTAGTGGTCAGCTTCATAGGCACCGATACATGCATAATGCCGGCGATATCAGTGGAGGTGGGTGTAGTCAACGTGACCAACACCTGGACGGGAGCAGGCGACGGCGTCAGTTGGACCGACCAGTTTAACTGGAGCCTCGGGACATATCCTGCTGACTGCCATGATGTGGTGATTCCGGCGAATACAAGCGAGGTCATTCTGAAAAACGGGGAGGAAGGCAACGGCCATACCCTTGATGTCCAGTCCGGCGGCAGACTGACGGTTGAGCCGGGGGCAGTGTTGAACATCAATGAGTAATCTTAAGTCCATTCAAATATCATGGCGGGCGGCAGGAATGCCGCCCGCTTTTTAATGAAGAATAAAGAGACTTTGATATCCAGTGATTCGGGGACAAGGGTGTTCTGATAGCAACCTTGCTCAAAGAAATTCAAATGCTGACGGGTGTAGGCGGCAGCACCGGAAGCTTTGCAGGGAACGCCAAACTACCAGAATAGACTTTCCGGAGGAAAGTCACGGTAAATATGCAGCTGGCAAACTTTTTCGTCGAACTGCTTGAATTTGATCTCTTTGATAAGCCCACGGCGCTTTACCCCCAAAGCTATTTCAAGAGTTTGCTTGCTGATTGTTGTTTTTAGGAGTAAGCTTTTGATGATATCAACAGGTTTTTACAAAGAATCATAAATAATTGTTTGTCAAATTACAGGAATTAGAAATAATGTTATAGTTTTGAACCTGTTTTTGTTGAACGCGTCTGTTTACTTGTTGTAGAAAAGTTTCTGGGCGGAATAGCCTATGCACAATTGGTAGCCAATGTAAAATCACAATTATTGGTTATCATGTATTTTGTAGCGAGCAATTGAAACCCATTCAAGAAAAATATCATAATTACAGGTTTTCCTACTTTGCGCTTTCATTGCATTTCTAATTATTGTTGTCTGTTTTAGATGTTGAAGTAGGTCTGTTAGTAAGTAATTTGTCGACTCTCTCTCTCTCTCTCTCTAAAATAAGTATTTTAATTTTTTAAAAGAACTTTTGCGGTATTCTCCGCAATAAGTTCCAATAATCATTTTGTCAATGGTCAAAACTTTTGAATAGGTGTTTTGAATGTCATGAGCGTGTTATAAATTCATTCGAAATGGAAACAACGTTTTAAGTTTGATTTCATAGGATTTCTGAAGAATCCTTTCGGCACATCTAACTGAATAAATCTGCAGCGAACTATTTAAAAAATTGGATTTCAGGAAGGAGAAAATTTAGGCTTGCTCTAAAAGTGTTTGGATAGTAAAAGTGGAGTAGATTCTTATTTGAAAGACCTGGCACTGTTGGCTTAACTCACAAGCAACCAAACTCAAACTATATAGTGCCCCTATGCAAAATAAACAAGTTGTTTTTTCAGCTATTATTGTTGAGAAGGAAATAAAACATATACAACAATTAACTGAATTGATCAAACAGGGTTTCCCTGACATCAAGGTCATATCATCTCATGACAATGCGCGGGAGGCGATGCAGAACATCATAGAACACAATCCCGACCTTGTATTTGTCGATATTGACATGCCTTTGATCAGCGGTGCTGAATTGTTACGACAGGTTCCAAAAATCAATTTCGATGTGATTTTCACAGCAAACGATGATGACAGCAAGCTGAAAAATCTGGAGTTGAACCTGGCTAATTTATTGCTGAAGCCTTATTCAAAGGTACCGCTGCTGCTGGCCATTGAAAAGTTCAAGCAAAGCAGGGAGGGATTCGGGAACTCCGGAAATTCTGCGCTTCGATTGCTGTTGAAGAAAATAATAGGTTCCCCACATAGAAAAATAGCTATTCCAGTCAAGAATTCCATGGTTTTTTTGGAAACTGCTGATATTCTTTACCTTGAGTCAGACAGAAACTATACCAAGATATACATGAAAGATGGCCGCGTGATTACGGCAACAAAAACCCTGGGCCATTTTGAGAAATTGCTGGCCTCCAATGAATTTTCGCGCGTTCACGCATCGTTCCTTGTCAATTCCCATGAAATATCTGAATTCCGGAAGGTTGACAGCGGGGAATTAGTCATATCCAATGGCAAAGTGATTAAAGTGTCGAGGAATAAAAAAGGCAACCTGAATTTCTTATCCTGACGATTTGCTACCTTAAGTAAATAAATGATTCCCAAAACAAATACAGCGCGGGTTTTTATCTCAACATTAAAATGATGTTGTAACATTCAAAATACGATGAGTCAACCTGCCAATTTAAACCATTCTTGTCATTGACAATATGGCCTGCCTATTTACAATTTCGGGCAACCGCTGTTAACTCACCTTCTGCACCCCAAAAGTCAAATCGAATATTTCTGATAGTAAGGATTTCATGATTGAATAAAAAAGTAATCTCCCCAAAACTATAGGGATTCGACCGGCGCGCTGCTCTCCTCC
>JBEAYO010000321.1:0-4740 GCA_041159285.1 Bacteroidota bacterium
ATTTTAGGGTGTTCGGCCGGCCTTTGGTCGGCCAAACACCCTTTCCAGGAAACAATCGGCACCGGCCGACCGACAGGATAAATGGGGTTTAAAGTGCCCCGCAAAAGGACCTTTTGGAAAGAAACCCACCCTGCCTTCCTCCAAAAAAAATTAACTTCATTAACTTTTTTTTGTGATTTTGCGCTGAAGGTCTTGACAAGCGTAGTTTACAACCTTATTTTTGTGAACAGATTTTTTCTATCCCATCGACATAATAAAATTTTTATCCAGGAAACCGATTCTTCTTTTGAGACTTACCATCCCGCGGACATTCCAAAACGAGCTGTCATTCAACGGCCTTAACACGGCTGAATTTTAGGGAAACCTACCGGTCTTTAAAGAATAGAAGTCATGCTTAAATTTACATCTGATCCTGGAAATGTTTCCAAGGTTGAACCATTTGTTGATAGCCTGGTAATGCGCTACAACCTCAGCCCCGATAAACAATGCAGTATTCTCATCAGCCTCACGGAGGCTGTCACCAATGCCATTGTGCACGGAAATTGCAGGCAGGAGAGCAAAACCGTGGAAGTCAAGACCCGCAAGGATCGCGACCGCATCGCACTGCGCGTGACAGATCAAGGCACCGGATTTGACTACGATAATCTCCCGGATCCCACGGCGCCAGAAAACCTCTGTAAATGCGGCGGCCGAGGTGTTTTCCTCATGCGCCAGCTGTCCGACAACATCCGCTTTTTCAACAACGGCAGCACCGTTGAGATGATTTTCAAAATCTGAACTTACCTTGCCCACTCCACCCTTTACATGAACAACGAGCCTTCCTTCCCGCCGCAGGCGGAGACGGGAATCTTTTTCGATTCCGAAGACATCGACTTCCAGCTGGAAGATGAAGGTCTCACCACTTCCTGGCTGGAAGGGCTGATACGGCGCGAACACTGCCGGCTGCATTGCCTGAATTTCATTTTCTGCGCTGACGACTACCTGCTCAAGTTGAACATCGAGTACCTCCAACACGACACCCTTACCGATATCATCACATTCCCCTATGCGGAACCGCCAGAGGTGGAAGGGGATATTTTCATCAGCGTCGAACGAATCCGCGACAATGCACAGACCTACCAGGTGAGCTTCGAGCAGGAACTCCACCGGGTGATGGCCCACGGGGTGCTTCATCTCTGCGGCTACGGGGATAAAACAGCGGCAGAGGCCACCCTGATGCGAAAAAAAGAGAATGAGGCACTCGAATACCGCGACTCGCTGTAAGCGCCCAGTTGCGCACTTCTTCAATTTGAAAATCAGCATTTTAGGCCCTCTATTCGAATGCATCCAGCCAGTTTCCCCGGCAAATTCCTCCACAAACCCTGCTTTCCGTCACAATCTGTTAATTTTAAGCCTTATAGACAGCCAGCTTTAGAACCAATAAAAATGTAATTGTTTAGCACCCCTTGCAGATGCTGTTTGCCTCTCGGAAAGGGGCTGTCTCAAAAGACTTTCGCCGCCTGCGGCGGCGAAAGAAAATAATGAATGAATGCCCGTTTTTTTGATTTTGCTTCGCAAAATCAAAAAAACGGGCATTCATTCAAAATATTTCTTGGCGGCATCAGCCGTCAAGAGTCTTTTGAGACAGCCTCCTTTCAAAAAGGGGAGTGCAGCAACTGGGTAAGCTTTTTTACCTTAAATCTATGACTAGATAAAAAGCTCTCCGGCTAAACACCCTATGGTTTTAGGGAGTTCGGCAGTCCATAGGATCACCGAAGTCCCCTACCGGGGGCAGCGACGCCGACAAAGGATATTTCAAAAGTGCGCTGGGGCTTTTGAGCCAGCCGCTACATGGAATCGATTACAGATGCAGGCGTTCCTTGCGCGCAATGAGAGCCTCCTTGGATTCACGGCGCTCGGGATCGGGCACGCAGCAATCCACCGGGCAAACGGCGGCACATTGCGGCTCCTCATGAAATCCTACGCACTCTGTGCATTTATCAGGCACGATATAGTAATAGTCTTCCGCCCGGGGTTCATGTTTAGCACCGGTGTCCGTGCTGCTTCCGTCTTCCAGTTCATATTGGCCTTTGACTGTCGTGCCATCAGTGATGGCCCATTCCACGCCACCCTCGTAGATGGCATTGTTGGGACATTCCGGTTCACAGGCACCGCAATTGATGCAGTCATCAGTAATCATTATCGCCATAGTGGGTATCTATTTAATAGTTTGAAAATTCCGTTTGTCGCTTTTCAGAAGAGGGCTAACAATGCCGGGGAAAGCCCCCATTTTGATTTCAGTTCAAACGCATATTTGTGGTGTTTCGGACAAAACCCGCATGTTTTGCCATGCGCTCAGAACAACGTGTTGAGCGCCTCAAGGCTGCACCTGGGCAGGCAGAAACGCATTCTTGCCCTGCGAGGATTCTGACGGCGGCAAAATTATAATAGCCCTCAGTAAAAGCCAATAAAAATACCGCTGCCTCACAGGGCTTTTTTCTAAAATCCCGCATTTCAGAAAAAAAGGATGCCAAAAACCCTCCAAATCAAATTCAAACCTTTACAGGTGGATTTTTTTTTGGCATATTTGTCCTTTACACCAAAGCAATTTTTATGCAAAACGCCAAAATAACTGTTTTCCTTGGAGCTGCGCTTGCCTTCACATCCCTGCGCTGCGTCCCTGCCCAAAAATACAACCAGGCTGTTTCTGCCAGAGATCGCTACAAGGCAGAATACGAAAATGTCATGAACCTCGAGAAGGACAACACGGCACTTTCTGCCAAGTCCCGCGCCGCTGAAACCCAGCTTGCCCAGGTGAAGTCATTGCTCGAGCAGTACAAAACCGAGTTGGAGCGCGTGCGGGAGTACAACCAGGAACTCTCGGCCCGCTACGAAGACGCTGTGAAGGACAATTCCCGCCTGCTGGCCTCCTACGCTTCAGAAAAGGCTGCCATGGACGAACGGCTGGCAAAGAACCAGGAAGCGCTCTGGGAGCAGGAGCGACAGCTGCAGCGGGGAGAAGCGGCGGCCGGCCTGCAACAATACAATGCCGAGCCTGCCAGGCTCGAGCCCGCAACAGCCGGCCAGACTGGCGCTGCCACTGCGGATGCCGCACAGCAGCAGGCACTGGCGTCCCTCCAGGACCAACTGAAGAAGGTGCTGAAGGATATCCCTGCGGCAGACCTTACTATCACCTCGCAGAAAAACCAGGTCACCTTATCGCTGAGTCAGCATTTGTTGTTTGGGAAGGGAGGCAGCCATGTGGATGCCAGGGGCGTGAAGGCCCTGGAACAACTTGCCGGTGCCCTGATACAGCATCCCGAACTGGAAGTGACCGTCATAGGACATACTGATGACCAGGGAGCTGTCGCTGCCAATTGGGACCTGAGCGTCCAGCGGGCAACCGCTGTAGTGAAATTGTTGGGCATCAACGGCGTGCCGCCTCACCGAATCACGGCGGCCGGACAAGGCATGCACCGGCCGGCAGTGCCGAACGCCTCGGAAGAGAACAGGGCCAGGAACCGAAGGACGGAGATCCTGCTCTACCCTGCTGCTAAAAAATAAAACAGTCGAAGCACCGATTGCCACCCTTCAGGGACAATCGGCTGCCCATGGTTGCCAATCTGTGTTCGAAGCATCTTTCCTATGATGAAAGCGCCATCATCTTTGGGCTATCTCGGAATGTGGTGAAAGCACCGCTCGCGGCTCCCTGATTCCAGCCCATCAGGAGGCCAGGCGTTGCTGATGCCACAGCTTTTCATATTTACCACTTTTCAGGTTCTTGATTTCGTCAACCAGCTCCTGGTTCATGTTCTCAGCCGGGGAAAAAGGCATTCCCCGGTCGTCGTACACTTCCACTTCCAGTTCTGCCGCCAGCAACTTGGCCAGGTCGCCGAAGTTGCGGGCTGCCTGTCCTGACTTTCCCATGGCCATGAGCAGGTCAATGACGCCAGTGCGCACCATTTCATACTTGTCGATTTGCATGAGCATCTGGCGGCAGTTTTTTCCATTCGCGGGTTTTCCAAGTTTTTGAAGGGCCTCCCTGAGTTGAGAGCAGGAGTAGCCGAGCAATTCGGCGCGGTAACGCCACCAGTTGGCGGCGTGGCCCGGGTGCCGGGCTTCATAGGCATCCTGGTGCAGTTTTTCGCTGGCAAGCTGGCAGCTGACCAATCCCATGACGCGGGAGAGTTCCAGCGCCGCCTTTATTTGCTCCACGCTGAAAAGTCCTGTCTGGTCGGAACTGTCCTGGTTTTGCTGCAGGAAGAGGGCGTATTTTTGTTTGAACTTGCTTTTTGAGCTCAAGGTGATGAGTTTGGCGAGTTCTATGGTGAGATAGTGGTCGGGTTGTTCCTGTAGCCTGGCGTTGCGGGGGGCATGGTCCTTCAGGTTTTGAGGCTTGCGGATGCCGTCCTTGAATTCATAGGTGTCATTCAGCCAGTGCCTGAGATCGGTCTCGTACTGGCGGATGGGAAGGCCGAGCGCGCGGTGGAGTTCGCTGGCTGTCACTACTTTCGTTCCTTTCTGGCTGATGTGGATTTGCAGTTCCATAAGCTTTGGCTTTTGTTATTGTCACAACAAAAATATACATTTTGTTTTATTATCGCAAATAAAAAAACATTTATTTTAATTTTAAATAATCACCAGCTCTGACTTAATACCCATTCTCCGCACCTCAATAACCAAATCGAATACTTTGATTGTGGGGATTGCATATTTGAATAAAAAGATAATCTCCTTACAATCAAAGGGATTCGACCGGCG
>JBEAYO010000322.1:0-4734 GCA_041159285.1 Bacteroidota bacterium
TTGCTGCGCCTGGTCATGATGCCCATTGGGGATGGCGGCGGATTCCAAAGATTCATCCGCTATTTCGAGGTCGGGGCCGACTGGCAGCACAACCTGTTTTTCCCCTGGGTGTTTATCACCCACATGTTTCTGCATACCGACTTCTGGCACATCCTGTGGAACATGCTGATGCTCCACTGGTTCGGCCGCATCGTGGGCGACCTGCTCGGCGACAGGCGGATATTGCCCATCTACCTGCTGGGGGGACTGGCCGGAGGCCTTTCCTATTTCATCATGGCCAATGTCCCCACGCCCTGGGACTTCGGTTCCCATGCGCTGGGAGCCTCCGCCGCCCTGATGGCCATCCTGGTCGTGGCCGGCAAGACCGCCCCGGACTACAACATCTCGCTGATCCTCATCGGCGACGTCAAGCTGAAGTTCATCGTGGCCGTCCTGTTCCTGCTCGACCTGATTGCCTTGTCGAACAACAACAACTCCGGCGGCAGCTTCGGCCACCTGGGGGGCGGCTTGATGGGCTATGTCATCGCCGCCCAGCTGCAGCGGGGCAACGACCTCACCGCGCCGGTGAACCGCCTGATAGAGCGCCTGAACTCCTTTTTCAGCAATTTGTTTTCAAAACGACGGCCCTCTCCGCGCGTGGCATACCGGCATGTGGACGTCAAGCGGAGCCAGTCTTCGCAATCCGCTGCAGCCCCGCGCCGCAGCGCCTCGCGGGAAGACCGCATCCCACAGGAAAAGCTGGACGCCATCCTGGACAAGATCAAGCAGACGGGCTACGAAAGCCTCTCGGCCGACGAAAAGGAGTTCTTGTTCAACGCCAGCAAACAATGAGGAGGGCCTGAATTTAAATAAAACACAGCCTGTAAATTTTCCCGGTAGCCGATGACCTTGCTATATCCCTTTCTCAGACTGGTGAACATTGGGTTGATACTGATTACCCTGATAACCTATTTGTCTCCCTACGTCAATCCCGCTGGTTTCTGGCCCTTGAGCTTCCTGGGGCTGGCCTATCCCCTGCTGTTGGCTGGCAACTTGTTTTTCATCGTCTTCTGGTTTCTTCAGCGAAAGAAATACCTGGTTTTTTCATTGCTGTGCATTCTGGCGGGGCTGGGTTATGCCGAGAGCTATGTTGGAATCAGCATCTCCGGGTCGGCCGATCCGGAACACGACATCACCGTGATGTCTTTTAACATCGGCGGCCTGCGGTACGTCGAGGAGAGCGGCGCCAAGGAAAAAACAGCCAGGGTCAAGGCGGAGTTCGAGGATTTTGTCGGGCGGCGTGGCAAGCCGGATATTCTGTGCATTCAGGAGGGCAACCCCAGGGAGCAGGGGGAAGTGATGCGCAAGGCTTTTGGATTTACACACTACTTCAGGCACAAGGGAACCGTTATTTTTTCAAACTACCCTTTTGTGAAACAGGATGTCGTCCCCTTTGAATCCACCAGCAATTCCTGTGTCTGGGCCGACCTGAAGACGCCCGACGGCAAAGTGAGGGTCTATTGCGCCCATTTGCAATCCAACAGGCTGAGTTACACGGCCAACAAGATTGTCACCGAAGGGGACCTGGGAGAAAAGGGCACCTGGCAGGACATCCGCTTCGTCATGCGGCGGTACAAGAATGCCGTGGCGGTAAGGGCCGAACAGGCGATGGCTGTAAAAAAGCACATCGGCAAATCGCCGCATCCCGTCATTCTATGCGGCGACCTGAACGATACGCCGATGTCCTATGTGTACAGGCTGCTGGCTGAAAACCTGCAGGACAGCTTCCGGGAAAAAGGCGCTGGCTTTGGCTTCACTTTCAACGGGAACCTGCCGGGCCTGCGCATTGATTACATCCTCGCCACCCCTGAACTTCGCGTCAAGGACCACCGGATACCCGGGGTGAACATCTCGGATCACTACCCGGTCTGGGCAAGGCTGTCGCTGAAAGGAACCTGAGATCAGGGTCCCGGACTGCATCTTTTTTTTTCACTGGCCGTTTAAACCAATAAACATCAACATGAAGGAAATCCAGCTCTACAACTCCTACTCCGGCAAGAAAGAGGTCTTCCAACCCCTGCACGATGGCAACGTGGGCATCTACGTCTGCGGCCCCACCGTTTATAACGACGTACACCTCGGCAACTGCCGGACCTTCGTCAGCTTCGATGTCATCTACCGCTACCTCCGCTACCTGGGCTACAAGGTCCGCTACGTCCGCAACATCACGGACGTGGGACACCTGGAAGGCGACGCCGACATCGGACGGGAAGACAAAATCTCAAAAAAAGCCAGGCTGGAGCAGCTGGAACCCATGGAAATCGTCCAACACTACATGAACGGCTTCCACACCATGATGAAAATCTTCAACGTACTGCCCCCCAACATAGAACCGCGTGCAACCGGCCACATCGTAGAGCAGATCGAAATGGTGCAAACCATCATAGACAACGGACTGGCCTACGAGCAAAACGGCTCCGTCTATTTCGACACCCTGGCCTTCGCAGAAAAATTTGGCGTCTATGGACAACTCTCAGGCCGCAAAATCGAAGACCTGCTCGCTGAAAGCCGCGACAACCTCAAGAACCAGGGGGAAAAGAAGCACCCCTCCGACTTCGCCATCTGGATCAAGGCAGCTCCCGAGCACCTGATGCGCTGGAAGGCCCCCTGGTCCGTCGGCTTCCCCGGCTGGCACCTGGAGTGCTCCGTGATGAGCACCAAGTACCTGGGAGAGAAATTCGACATCCACGGCGGTGGCAACGACCTCAAATTCCCCCACCACGAAAACGAAATCGCCCAGAACTACGGGGCCTGTGGCCATGCCCCCTGCAACTACTGGCTGCACGGCAACATGCTGCTGCTCAACGGCAGGAAAATGTCCAAGAGCGAAGGCAATTCCATCATGCCCGGAGAACTCTTCACCGGACAAAGCCCGCATATCTCCAAGGCCTACTCCCCCATGGTGGTGCGCTTCTTCATGCTGCAAACCCACTATCGCAGCACGCTCGACATGACCGACGAAGCCCTGCAGGCCGCCGAAAAAGGCTACCGCCGACTCATGGAGGGTTACAAAATCCTGCAGGAACTCCGCCATGCCGGCCATGCCAGCACCGGCGACCTCGACCGCCAGATCAATTCAACCATCGACCTGGCCTTCGGCGACATGGCCGACGACTTCAACACACCCAAGGCCCTGGCCAACCTCTTCGAGCTCGTGACCATCGTCAACAGCCTCAAGGGCGGACAACTGCCGCTGGACCAGGTGCTTCCCGACACGCTGACAAGGCTGCAATCGGCCTTCACGGACTTCATCTTCCACATCTTCGGCCTCACTGCCGAGACCTTCGACTCCTCCGGCAACGGGGTCGTGGAAGGACTGATGAACCTCATCCTCGACATGCGGCAAACCGCCCGCACCAACAAAGACTGGGGAACTTCTGACAAAATCAGGGATGCCCTGAAGGAACTGGACATCGTGGTGAAGGACAGCAAGGAGGGGGCGAGTTGGACGATCGGTGGCTGATGCACGCCTGATTAACTCCAGGCATTCCTTAGGAACCGCAGCCAGTTGCCGTGCATGATGCCCTCGATATCTGCGGGGCTGTATCCCCGCCGGCTCAGCAAGCCTGGCAGCTGCTGAAGGTCGGCAATGGTCTCGAGGTCCGCGGGGCTTTGCTCCCGTCCGAAACCGCCGTCCAGGTCGGAACCGATGCCTACTTGCCTGGCATTCCCTGCCAGTTGGCAAATATGGTCGATGTGATCGACGACACTGGAAAGGTCGCAGTTCACGGCTGCCGGGGTGGAGATGCCCCTCACCCAGCCGGGCACCAGCATCCAGGTGTCGAGCGCAGCCCCGATGACGGCGCCGCGGCTGATGAGTTCCCTGAGTTGTTCGTCTGAAAACTGGCGGTTGTGGGGTACCAGCGTCCTGCAGTTGTTATGGCTGGCCCATACCGGCCCGGCGAAGTGGTCCAGCGCCTGCCAGAAGGCATCATCGCAGAGGTGTGTCACGTCCAGGATCATCCCGAGGGACTCCATCTTTTCCAGCAATGCCAGCCCTTCCCTGCCCATTTTGCCGCTGCCGTCCGTGCCATTGGCATAGCGGCCTGGGCCGTAGTGCGCCGGCCCGATGGCCCGAAGCCCGCAGGCCCAGGCAATATCGGCATGGTCGAGCGTCACCAGGGAATCAGCTCCCTCCAGACTCAATATATAGCCGATGGGCTTTTCATCCTGCGCCACCGCCTCGTCCTGCCAATCGGCCAGGAATGCCTCCAGGGAGGCCAGGTTGGCAATTTGCCGCATTTCTCCGGCGGCCTCCATTTCCTGGTACCAGGCGAGTTGCGCCTGCGTATGGGCCCAGGCCTGCTCCGGCGAATGCCAGCCGGGCAGCGGGTTGCCGGGTGCTACGTAGCGTGCGATCTGCGTGGCGACCACCAGTCCGACATCTCCCTTGCGAAGTTCCGGCAGGCTCACGGTGGCGCCTCCCCGGCCTGGCTTGTCCGTTTGCCCCGCCTCCCTTTGATTGATGGCTGACACCGGCAGCCGCAGGTTGCGGTTCCAGTCTATGGCGTTCATGGAAAGATCCAGATGGGCATCGAAGACAAACATATATTAAATTAATTAAAATGATCCTCTCAAAACTACAGGCGATGCCGTTTGCCTCCCCGAAAGGGGGCTCGGCGGGCCTGTGGCCCGCTGAGCCCCCTGAAAAACCCTTCCCGGCCGCGGGGTTGGGTGGGCGCACACACGGCGGGG
>JBEAYO010000323.1:0-4732 GCA_041159285.1 Bacteroidota bacterium
GTTTGGCTTCGCCAAACCGCGGCGGAAGGGGGATTTTAGGCGCATTCGGCCGGCCGTAGGTCGGCCGAATACCCTTTTCGGGGGCAAACCGGCACAGGCGGAACGGATTGCCGGGTCTTTTGAAACAGCCTCTTTTCAGTGCGGGGCGCAGCGCAGTGGCAACTTTTAACCCAAGCAAAACGGTGGAAAATCAAAATTTTTTCTTCCTGATTTTGCAGGATTGAGGTGCGGAAGATGAGTTTAATTATTTCATTCTTAGCAGCATAAAAAGTGTCCGGTTGAACACCCTGCCCCTTCAGGCCTATAGGATAAACCTCAATCTACATAAGATTTACTTATAGTAAAAACAAAGCAATAATTTATACTGTTTATAATTGTTCGGGATGTTTGGAAGACAAAATAGCGGGCTCCTCGCTTGTTTCCATGAAATGTCATGGCGCCTGTAAGGATTTGTGCTGGAGAGGGCTCTTTCCGGCCGCCACCAGCACCCATCAGCGCTTGCCCCGCAGCGCAAAATAGCGAAGCAAAACGGAACTTCTGCGAGGCAATCCTTATTCCCAGTCGATTTGATTTAATTTCATAAAATACATTACCACATAAATTTCTTAAAATCACTAAAGTATGGAAAATAACTCACAACCGGGTAAAGTCTCCTACAGCGTGAACGGGGAATCCAAATGCCCCTTCCTCAACGGAGAACTCAACCAAAGCGCCGGCGGCGGTACCAGAAACCGCGACTGGTGGCCCAACCAACTGGACCTCAGCATCCTTCGCCAGCACTCCTCCCTTTCCAACCCCATGGATGAATCCTTCGACTACACCGAGGAATTCAAAAAACTCGACTATCACGCCCTCAAGCAAGACCTCTACGACCTGATGACCAAGTCACAGGACTGGTGGCCGGCAGACTACGGCCACTACGGACCCTTTTTCATCCGCATGGCCTGGCACAGCGCCGGCACTTATCGCATCGCCGACGGGCGCGGCGGTGGCGGCGCCGGCACCCAGCGCTTCGCTCCCCTCAACAGCTGGCCCGACAATGCCAACCTCGACAAGGCCCGCCTCCTGCTCTGGCCTATCAAGCAGAAGTACGGACGCAAGCTGTCCTGGGCCGACCTCATGATCCTCGCCGGCAACTGCGCTCTCGAGTCCATGGGCTTCAAGACCTTCGGCTTCGGCGGTGGTCGCGCAGACGTCTGGGAACCGGAAGAGGACATCTACTGGGGTGCCGAGGGCGAATGGCTGGGCGACAAGCGCTATACCGGAGACCGCGAACTGGAAAACCCACTGGCAGCCGTACAGATGGGCCTGATCTACGTCAATCCCGAAGGTCCCAACGGCAAGCCCGACCCGCTGGCTGCCGCCCGCGACATCCGCGAGACTTTTGGCCGCATGGCCATGAACGATGAGGAGACAGTGGCCCTGATTGCCGGAGGCCATACTTTCGGCAAAACCCACGGTGCTGCCGACCCTTCCGTTTACGTGGGGGCTGAACCCGAGGGTGCCACCATCGAAGAGCAGGGCATGGGCTGGCGCAATACCTTTGGCTCCGGCAATGCCGGAGACACCATCACCAGCGGCCTGGAAGGCGCCTGGACTACCACGCCCACCAAGTGGAGCAACAACTATTTCGAAAACCTTCTCGGCTACGAGTGGGAATTGACCAAAAGCCCGGCGGGAGCCTACCAGTGGCAGCCCAAAGCCGGCGCCGGTGCCGGCACCGTGCCAGATGCCCACGACCCTGCCAAGCGGCATGCCCCGGTGATGTTGACCACCGACTTGGCCCTGCGCGTCGATCCCGCTTATGAGAAAGTCTCCAGGCACTTCTACGAGAATCCCGATGAGTTCGCTGATGCCTTCGCCCGCGCCTGGTTCAAGCTGACCCACCGCGACATGGGCCCCCGCCTGCGCTACCTCGGGCCGGAAGTCCCGGCCGAGGAACTAATCTGGCAGGACCCCGTTCCGCCCGTGAACCACCCGCTGGTGGATGAGAAGGACATCGCCTCGCTGAAAGCCAGGATTCTTGCCTCCGGCCTCTCCGTGTCCCAGCTGGTCGCCACGGCCTGGGCTTCTGCCTCCACCTTCCGCGGCTCCGACAAGCGCGGCGGCGCCAATGGCGCGCGCATCCGCCTGGCGCCCCAGAAGAACTGGGAGGTGAACCATCCTGCCCAGCTGGCGATGGTGCTCAACACCCTGGAGGGCATCCAGCGTGAATTCAACGCTGCCAATGCCGGCGGCAAGCAGGTGTCGCTCGCGGACCTGATCGTGCTGGGCGGCTGCGCCGGCATCGAAGAGGCTGCCAGAAACGCAGGCCACAGCGTGACGGTTCCCTTCACGCCCGGCCGCACCGATGCTTCTCAGGAGCAGACCGACGCCGAGTCTTTTGCAGTGCTGGAGCCGAATGCAGATGGTTTCCGCAACTACATGAAGAAGAAGTTCTCGATTCCTGCAGAGAGGATGCTGGTGGACCGCGCCCAGCTGCTGACGCTCAGCGCCCCTGAAATGACGGTGCTGCTCGGTGGCCTGCGCGTGCTCGATGTCAACTTCGGCCACAGCCGCCACGGTGTGTTCACGCAGCAGCCCGGTGCGCTGACCAATGACTTCTTCGTCAACCTGCTCGACCTGGGAACGACCTGGAAGGCAGTGGACGACGGCGATGTCTTTGAAGGCCGCGACCGCGCCACCGGCGTCCAGAAGTGGACAGCCACCCGCGTGGACCTCATCTTCGGCTCGAATTCCGAGCTCCGCGCTATTGCTGAGGTCTATGGCTGCGCTGACTCTGCCCCGAAGTTCCTGAAGGACTTCGTGGCTGCCTGGACCAAGGTGATGAACCTCGACCGCTTCGACCTGGCCTGAGCAGGGCTTTTAACGACTGAATTCGGGATGGTTTAAAAAACGCTCCCGTCGCATGATATGAGGCCGCTTCGTCCTTTCGTGAAAAAGGGTGGGGTGGCCTCAATTTTTTATACAGCTGCCTGCCGGAGAAGTAAGTGTAGCAGGTTGTTTTAAAATCCCCTGTACACCTTGCCACGCTTTGAAAAGGGCGCGGGCCACAGGCCCGCCGAGCGCCCATTCCGGAAGCCGCGCGGCACCGGTGGAACCAGCCGCATGGGCTTTTTACACAACCCCGGGCGAAGCCCTGCGCGCCTTTCAGCGCAATAGGCACGCTTGAGAAATCCTCCTTTTCACAAGAGTGCATCTCGCCAAATCATCTTTTGCGCACCTTCCCAATGCATGCAAGTCATTCTCTCATTTCCTTCCTGCCTTAAGTTTTTACCGGATATTGTATATTTGCAACAATATCGAGTAAACTCAATTCAGCAACACCATTCAAAATTAAAAAACATGAAATCCAAGCATCTCCTTATCACCCTGCTGTGCCTGACAGCAGCCTTGCAACTCCAGGCCCAGACCATCACCCTCACCTTCCCCAAATTCGCGGGACGCACCTGGGACCTCATCTTCCTGCGAGGACTTAAACAAGACACCGTGCTCACCGGCGTCATCCCGGAAGGCGGCAGCGTAGTGCTAAACATACCCGAATCCAGCCGCGACTACGTCGGCATGGGCCGCTGGATGCTGCGCAACGGCGGCGGACTGGACTTCGTGGTCAACGGCGAATCCTTCTCCGTGGAATGCCTCTCCGACCAGCCCGAAGAGTCCAATATTATCTATTCCGGCTCCGCGGAAAACGACTTCCTCCGCAAAAACCACTACGAGCAGGAAACTTTGACGATGAAAATCGAAGCCATCCGCATGGCGCTCAGGGCCTATCCGGAGGGAACAGACCTGTACACCCACCTGGAGAAGGAGCAGAAAAAACTGAAAAAGGAATACGAAGAGTTCCATCGCAAACTGTCTGCCAGCCCCCTGTACGCAGCCCGCTTCCGCGAAATCGTCAACTTCACGCGCGGCATCGGCTCCAGCATGGAGGACGATGAGTACAACCTGGCCCTCAAGACGGACCAGTTCCTGCGCCACAAGATGTCCTGGCCAGCCCTTTACACCAGCAACCACTGGAGCGGGGTGACCTTCAGCTGGGTGCAGATGCATACTGCGGTCATCAAGCAGGACACCGCCCTGCTCAACAGCACCCGCGACATCCTGACCAAGTTCGAAGACCCGGAGCGCTACACCGCCCTTTGCGAGCAGATTGTCAGGTATTTCACTAAATACGGCAAGGACAGCCTCCTGGCGGTGCTGACGCCGGAAATCAGCGCCAGCGGAAAGCTGCTGAACTACGACGGCCTCCTGGCGCAATTTAAAACCCTGCCCGAGGGCTCCGAGGCACCTTCGCTCGTGCTCGCGGATGGCAAGCGCATGGATTGGGCCGCCAATCCGGCCAACGTGTATCTGCTTGCATTCTATCAGACAGATTGTGGCCATTGTGAGGAAACGCTGGGGCAAATGGCAGCCAATTATCCCAATCTGAAGCGGGCTGGCGTGCACGTGGTCTCCATCAGCGGCGATGTGGACAAGGCAAAATTCGAGGAAGCCGCGGCCGGCCACCCCTGGAAGGACAAGCTCTTTGACGGAAAGGGCTTCGATGGTCCTAACTTCAAGGCCTACGCCGTCATCGGTACGCCCACCCTCCTGGCTATAGACAAGAACGGGAAGGTCCTCCATCGCGACGCCCGCCTGCCAGAGATGTTGCTCTGGCTGGAGCAGAATGTGCTTGGATCGGCAAGGCCCTGAGGCAGGGTAGGGGTTTGCAGGCTGTCTTAAAAAAAAC
>JBEAYO010000324.1:0-4685 GCA_041159285.1 Bacteroidota bacterium
GGTTTGGCGAAGCCAAACCGCGGCGGGGGGGGATTTTAGGGTGTTCGGCCGGCCACAGGCCGACTGAACACCCTTTCCGGGAGGCCAGCGGCATCCGCAAGGGCTGCTAAACAGATACAATAAACGAACAAAAACAGGTCAGGGAAATTGGCTTGAAGTGGTGTAAGGCAAAAAAAAAGCCCCGCGGAGACGGGACTTTCTGGATTTATCGTTAAAGTAGGCAAAGAACGAAAAAACAGCGGTCCCTTCAAGACGGGCTGCAAAAGTAAAAGTTATAAAAATGACAGTTGAAATACCAGGTCATAAATTCATATCTTGCATTACAAACATAACAGAATAAAAATTAGAAAGCAAGCACATTTGAAACTGATAGCGCCGGAAATACGATGCCCAAAAAACCGAACCTGAATCATCATCCGGCAACAATCATCTAAAAAGCAACAACATGAACACCCTCCACCCACAAGTAGACAAATACATGGCCGACGGCTGCATGCGCTGCAAACTCGGAGGAACTCCCGCCTGTAAGGTCAACGACTGGCGGGAAGTGCTGGAAACCCTCAGGAACATCGTCCTGGAATGCGGACTGACGGAGGAATTGAAATGGGGTGTCCCCTGCTACACGTACCAAGGCAAGAATGTCGCTATAATCAGCGCCTTCAAGGAATACGGCTGTCTCAGTTTCTTCAAAGGCGCCCTGCTGGACGACAGCCAGCACCTCCTGGTCAAGCCGGGCGAAAGCTCGCAGGCGGCACGCTATGTGAAGTTCACCAGCCCCCGGGAGGTGGCCGAACTGGCGGATGTTTTGAAAGCCTATATCCTGAATGCCGTGGAACTTGAAAAATCGGGACAGAAAGTGGCGTTCGCAAAGAACCCGGAACCCCTGCCGGAAGAACTCCTCCTCCAATTCGAGGCATCCCCCGAATTGAAGCGCGCATTTTATGCCCTGACGCCGGGACGGCAACGCGGGTATGTCATTTACTTTTCCCAGCCCAGGCAAAGCCAGTCGAGGATGAAAAGGATTGAGAAGTGCACGCCAAGGATCCTGAACGGCGAAGGGCTGAATGACAGGTGACAGGGACTGGAAAGACCGCTTGAATCAGGCCTCCTTCTTCACCTCTATCCCCACGGTCAAATCCTCAAACAGCTCCACTTGCTCGCCGCCGACAT
Organism: Bacteroidota bacterium; assembly: GCA_041159285.1. Lineage (GTDB taxonomy): Bacteria > Bacteroidota > Bacteroidia > Chitinophagales > Saprospiraceae > UBA6168. The sequence continues at coordinate 1,171 of JBEAYO010000324.1, forward strand.
CGCCGGCCAGCGATAACTCAGTGGCGAGCACCTCGCCCCTGATGTAGTCGCCGAACTGCCCGATAGCCGCCACCAGCCGGGGATGCTGCCCGATGCGCACCCTGATCTTGTCAGTGACATTGAAATTGCTGCTCTTGCGGATATTCTGAATGCGGTTCACCAACTCCCGTGCAGTGCCTTCCGCCAGCAGCTCTTCGCTAAGGGTGACGTCGAGCGCCACCGTCAGCGGGCCGTCGTTGGCAACCAGCCAGCCCGGAACGTCCTCTGCCGTGATTTCGAAGTCCTCCAGCACGAGGTCGTAGCGCTCCCCCTCTATGTCCAGGGTGTAAGCACCCGATTTTTCAACCGCGTTGATCTGTTCCTGGCTGAAGCTGGCAATGAGGGCTGAGGCCTCCTTCATGTGCTTGCCCAGCCGCTTGCCCAGGGTCTTGAAATTGGGCTTTATTTTTTTGGAAATAATGCCGGCGGTATCGGTCACATACTCGATTTCCTTGATGTTGGTCTCGGCCAGGACCAGGTCCTTCACGCCCTCCACCTGGGCGATGAAGCGCTCGTCCAGCACGGGCAGCAGCACCTTCTGCAGCGGCTGCCGCACCCGGATGTTTTCCCGCTTGCGCAGGGACAGGATCAGGGAGGAGATGCGCTGGGCATAGTCCATGCGCTGCTCCAGCGACTTGTCAATGCGGGCGGCATCGGCCTGCACCAGGTCGGTCAGGTGCACGGAGGCATGCCGCAGCGGCGTATTGTTGGCAATGGCCTTCCCGCGGATTGGCGCCGTGAGGTTCCGGTACAGCCAGTCGGAGAAAAAGGGCGCCAGGCTGGCGCTGAGCTGGGCTGTTACCACCAGGCACTCAAAGAGGGTCTGGTAGGCGGCCTGCTTGTCCTCGCTCATCTCTCCTTTCCAGAAACGGCGACGGCTGAGGCGGACGTACCAGTTGGAGAGGTGTTCGTCCACGAAATTCTCGATGACGCGGGCTGCGCGCGTGGGTTCGAACTCGTCCATGGCCTCCCGGTAGGCAGCTACCACGCTGTAGAGTTTGGAGAGCACCCAGCGGTCGAGTTCCGTGCGGCGCTCGTAGGGCAGCACCTGCTGCTCGTCCATCGTCCAGCCGTCGATGTTGGCATAGAGGACGAAGAAGCTGTAAGTATTGAAGAGCGTGCCGAAGAACTTGCGCTGCACCTCTGCGATGCCGGCGATGTCGAACTTGAGGTTCTCCCAGGGCGAGGCATTGGAGATCATGTACCAGCGGGTGGCGTCAGCGCTGTATTTTTCCAGTGTTTCAAATGGGTCCACGGCATTGCCCAGGCGTTTGGACATCTTGTTGCCGTCCTTATCGAGCACCAGGCCGTTCGACACCACGTTTTTGAAGGCCACGCTGTCGAACACCATGGTGGCGATGGCGTGGAGGGTATAAAACCAGCCGCGGGTCTGGTCCACGCCTTCCGCGATGAAGTCAGCCGGGAAGTTATTGGCGAAGACCTCCTTGTTTTCCATGGGGTAGTGCCACTGCGCGTAAGGCATGGAGCCGGAGTCGAACCAAACGTCAATCAGGTCGGACTCTCGGTGCATGGGCTCGCCCTCGTTGCTAGACAGCACGATGTCGTCAATGAAGGGACGGTGCAGGTCAGCAGGCGCTTTTTGGCTGAGGCCTAGCCGTGCGTTGGCCTTTTCTATTTCCTTTTCCAGTTCCGCCACGGAGCCGATGCAGATCTCCTTGCTGCCATCCACGGTGCGCCAGATGGGCAGGGGGATACCCCAGTAGCGGCTGCGGCTCAGGTTCCAGTCCTGCAGGTTTTCCAGCCACTTGCTGAAGCGGCCTTCGCCGGTGCTGGCGGGCTTCCAGTTGATGGTTTTATTGAGTTCGAACATGCGCTCGCGGCAGGCCGAGGCGCGGATGAACCAGCTGTCGAGGGGATAGTAGAGGATGGGTTTGTCGGTGCGCCAGCAGTGGGGGTAGTTGTGGGCGTACTTGGCGACGTTGAGCGCCTTGTTGTCGTGTTTGAGTTTCACGGAGATGTCCACGTCCAGGTTGGCCCAGTTGGGGTCGTCCGTGTAATTTTTCACAAAGCGGCCGCTAAACTCGCCGACGGAGTCCTTGAACTTGCCCTGGCGGTCCACCAGGGTGAGGGCGCCGATGCCGTTGGCCTTGGCGGCGCGCATGTCGTCGGCGCCGAAGCTGGGGGCGGTGTGGACCACGCCGGTGCCGTCCTCGGTGGTGACGAAGTCGGCGACGATGACGCGGTAGGCGTCGTCGGCATATTGACCGTCGTTGCCGATGAGCGGCTCTATGGCGTTGTCGAAGTCGAGCAGCGGTTCGTAGCGGATGCCCTCCAGTTGGGGGGCGCTGATGCCGTCGGCTTGTTCCAGGATATCCGGCTGGTTTTTACCGCCGAACCACTTGCCGATGAGGTCGGTGGCCAGCACGATGCTCATGGGCTGGTGGGTATAGGGGTTGAGGGTTTTTATCTTGGAGTAGCTGATGTTGGGGCCGATGGTGAGGGCCGTGTTGGAAGGCAAGGTCCAGGGCGTGGTCGTCCAGGCGGCGATGCGCAGGTCTTCATCCGGCTTGGCGAAGAGGAAGCCGGATTTATCGTTGTTGATGACCTTGAAGAGAGCCACGGCGGACGTGTCGGTCACCTCCTTGTAGCAGCCGGGCAGGTTGAGCTCGTGGGAGCTGAGGCCGGTGCCGGCGCAGGGGGAGTAGGGCTGGATGGTGTAGCCCTTGTACAGCATATTTTTTTCATAGAGCTGGCCTAGCAGCCACCATACGCTTTCGATGTACTCGTTGTCGTAGGTGATATAGGGGTGGTCGAGGTCCACCCAGTAGCCCATTTTTCGGGTGATGTCGTCCCATTCGTTTTTGTAGCGCATCACGGTTTCGCGGCACTTGCGGTTGTATTCCTCCATGGAGATTTTAACGCCGATGTCCTCCTTGGTGATGCCGAGTTCTTTTTCAACGCTGAGTTCGATGGGCAGTCCGTGGGTATCCCAGCCTCCTTTGCGTTCCACGCGTTTGCCGTTGAGGGTTTGGTAGCGGCAGAAGAGGTCTTTGATGGTGCGGGCCATGACGTGGTGGATGCCGGGTTTGCCATTGGCGCTGGGGGGGCCTTCGTAGAAGACCCAGCGCTGGTCGGCAGATCGCTGGCTGACGCTTTTTTCAAATATTTTCTCGCGCTCCCAGAAGGCGAGCATTTCGCGGTCTATTTCGGGCAAATTGAGTTGTTTGTATTCGCTGTACATGCGCTGTATATTGAATTGAGTTGTCTTATTTGGTTGGAGGAGCAAAATTCTTTAAAAAGTACGAAAATGAAAAGTTTTGTTTCACCTGCTGGTGACTGTGAAATATTCGCAGCCGGTGCAATAATTAATACCTTTGCATTTTGGAGGAGGCCGGCTCAAAAGCGAAAGCAATTTATTTCGCCGGTGCTGCTTAGCACTGAGATCGCCACGGGGTTGTATAAAAAGCCCTTGCGGCTGGTTCCGTTGGTGCCGCACGACTTCCGGAAAGGGCGCT
>JBEAYO010000325.1:0-4632 GCA_041159285.1 Bacteroidota bacterium
ACATTCTTCTCTAAGAGAGGCACTGCAATCAGGCGAATTTTAACAAGAGGGTACCTCATCGAGAAGTACTTTGAGACAGCCCCCTTCACTCATCACTTGAACGATATGGCACTCAGCGGCACGACATGCTCAATCCGCTGGTTGTCCTTCACATCGTAAATCTCCATCTTGATGGCCGGGTCCGACGCCTCCCAGTCAATACTGATCAGCCCGAAGTGGTTCTCCATGATAGGCCCCTCGATGCGGTTGTCGTTGGGCGTGGCAAAATGCCAGGTGGAGGTGATGCCGCTGGAGGTTACATCGTAAATGGGATAGAGCCCCTCTTCCCTGAGCTCCGAGATTTCAGCGTAGTGGACGTCGCCCGTGATGAAGAGGACGCCATTGGCGCGGGTCTTTTTAATCAGGTCGAGCATCCGCTGCCGCTCGTGGGGGAAATTCGCCCAGGCCTCGTATCCGTTGTAGCTGATGCTGAACTGGCTGCCGGAGCCGATGATGCGCAGGTCGGCTGGCTTGGAGAGTTCTCCCTCCAGCCATTTCCACTGCTGCTCGCCCAGGAAGGTGGAATCGACGGTCTGGTGAGGGAAGTAATCCAGGGCGTAAAAAAAGCGGTCGTCCCAGTGCAGCTCGCCCCGGTACGTCCGCAGGTCGTCGCGGAAGCTGCGGTTGTCGAGCAGGATGAGCTGCAAACGGCGCCCCTTGCCCTCAAACATGTAAGAAGTATAGATGCCCTCGTGCTGCCGGCGGGGCGAGTTGGCAGGCTCCTCAAAGAACTCCAGGAATATCTCCTTGGACGCTTTCTTGAAGGCATAATGCCGCCCGGAGTCATTCCAGCCGTAGTCGTGGTCGTCCCAGGTGGCCAGCATCCGGGTGGCCTTGCGAAGCCGCTGGAACTCGGGCTTGGCGCCCAGCCGGGCGTATTTGCTGCGCAACTCGGCCATGTCCTTAGTGTCGCCGTAGATGTTGTCGCCCAGATAGACGAACAGGTCCGGCCGGTGCCTGGCCACGAGGTCCAGCACGGGCTGAGGCTCCGACTCGTGGGCGCAGGAGCCGAAGGCGATGCTGGAAACGAGCGGGGCGGCGGGCTGACAGACTGCAGTGAGCGGGAAAGCTGCCGCCAGAAGGATTTTCATAAAACGCATTGGCTCTTTTTTAAGGGTCAAAGATATTACCATGGCAGTGATTTCCCTGCATTTTCTCTGCGCTGTTTTGCCAGGCCTGCCACAGAAAGTAGCACCGTCGCCCCCTATTCCCCGTACCGCGCATCCGTGCGCCAGGGCAGGCGCTCCATCTTCATCACCTCGACGGAAGGAAAACCGTACTCCTCCACTACCCTCCCCTCGATACGATACACCCCGCGGCCGCGGAAAGGACTGCTTTTCAAAAAGTTGGGGAAATGCACCGTGTCGAAAAAACAACCGTCCCGGTCCAGCCAGGTGCCGAAGTTCATCAACTCCCCTTTCACCGTCCGCACCTCCTTGCGCGTGACGTAATAGCCGACCATCACCACCATGCGGCCCATGCAGTCCGGCAAACCCGAAGCCGCAATGCCGGCGGCCGCCTGCAAAGGGTCAGCCAGCAGGTCAAAAGGAGAGCAAAGCGGGAAGCCGAGCAACTCTATCTCGTCAAAGGCCTGATCAAAAGGCCCTTCCTCCAGCACGGGCAACTCGAAACGGCCGTACTCTAACTCAGCTGCCTCAAAGAGCAGGCCCGTGGCACCTCCACCCGCCGCCACCGGCCGGGGACTGAACACCGCGTTCTTCTCCCACATCAGGGCGCACTTGCTCATGCCCGTGAAGCGGAAAGCCCCGATCCGGATCAGCAACTCCAACTGCCCGGCTGCCAGGTCCACGCGGCTGGCAAAGTCCGCCAGACTGCGGAAAGGCCCCGCCGCCGCCCGCTGCCGCACGACCTTCTCCGCCGTGGCCCGCTCCAGCCCCGACAAATGGATGAACCCCGTGTAAACGTCCGTCCCACGCAGGGTCGTCAGGTACTCGCTGTGGTTCACGCAGGGCGCGTGGATGGCAGCACCCGCCATGCGGGCCTCATGGAAATAGTACTCCGTGCGGTAAAATCCGCCGAAGTTGTTGATGACGGCCACCATGAACTCCAGGGGGAAGTAAGCCTTCAGGTACAGGCTTTGGAAACTCTCCACGGCAAAACTGGCCGAATGCGCCTTGCAAAAGGAGTAACCCGCGAAACTCTCTACCTGCCGCCAGACCTCCTGCGCCAGTTCTTCCGGATGGCCGAGCTGCCGGCAATTGTCAAAATACTTCTGCTGCAACACGCTGAACTGGTCCCCCCGGAGCTTCTTGCCGCTCATCAGGCGCCGCAGCATATCGCTCTCGTCGAGCCCCAGGCCTGCGAAATGGTGCACGATCTTCATGACATCCTCCTGGTAAACCATGACCCCGAAGGTCTCCCCCAGGTGCGTCCTGAACACCGGATGCGGGTACTCAAAGGAGTGCGGGGCGTGGAAGCGCCGGATGTACTCCTTCATCATGCCCGATTTCGCCACGCCGGGGCGTATGATACTGCTCGCCGCCACCAGGTGCACGTAGTCCTCACAGCGCAGTTTTTTCAACAGCCCCCGCATGGCAGGGCTCTCGATGTAAAAGCAGCCCATGCAGTTGCCGCTGCGCAGCTGCGCACGCACGCGCTCGTCCCGCTTGATGGCCGGGATGTCGTGGGCGTCCACCGCCTGCCCGCGGTTTGCCTTGATCAGCGCCACGGCATCCTTGATGTGGCCCAGCCCCCGCTGGCTGAGCACGTCGAACTTGTGAAAGCCCAGGTCCTCGGCATGGTGCATGTCGAAGTGGGCAATGGGGAAGCCCTTCGGCATCATTTGCAGGGCAGTATGGTAAAACAGGGGCCGCTCCGAGATGATTACCCCGCCGGCGTGGATGGAGAGGTGGTTGGGAAAGCCCTGCAGGCGGCGGGCGAACTGCAGCACGCTGGCAGCCGACTGGTTGCCGGCCGGCAGGGCGGTTTCCGGCACTTCCCGCAAGACCTCCCGCCGCCAGTAGCCGGCATCCTCGGCGCCCGCCGCCTTCAGCACGGCGTCGGCCAGCTGGTCTATCTCCTCCTTGGGCAGCCCGAAGACCTTGCCCGCCTCCCGGATGGCGGCATGGAACTGAAAGGTGCTGTAGGTAGCCAGCAGGGCTGTGTGCTCCCGCCCATAGCGCTTGAAGATGTAATCGGTGACGTCGTCGCGCTCGTCCCAGGAGAAATCAATGTCGAAGTCCGGCGGCGAGGGGCGATGCCGGTTGATGAAGCGTTCGAAGTAGAGGTCCAGCTCGAGCGGGTCCACGTCCGTGATGCCGAGGCAGTAGGCCACCAGGGAGTTGGCGCCGCTGCCGCGCCCCACGTGGTGGTAGCCGGCACACTGGGCATAGCGGACAATGTCCCAGGTGATGAGGAAGTAAGCGCAGAAATCCATTTCCAGGATGATGCGCAGCTCGCGCTGCAGGCGGTGCTCGCGGCCGGAGGGGACGCTGCCGCGGGCGGGCTGCGGCAGCACCGGGCTGCCATAGCGGCGCCCGTAGCCCTCCGCCGCCAGCTTTTCCAGCAGCTTGTAGTCGCCCTCCCTGCTGCCGGTGAAGGCCTGCCGGTTCACCTGCAGCCCGGTCTCGAGCTGCAGCTCGCAGCGGGACAGCAGCTGCCGGGTGTTGTCGAGCAGCTTGGGATAGAGCTTGTACAGGTCTTCCAGCACGGCCGGCGGGTGGAGCAGTTCCGTGGCCTTGGCAGTGTCCTCCGGCGACAGCCTGGAGATGAGGGTGTTGCGGTCGATGGCCCGCAGCACGCGGTGCAGCTCGTAACCCGCCTGGTCCAGGAAGGTGACGGGGCTGAAGACCACCAGCTTGTGGGGCTGGTGGCGCACCTCGGAGGAAAAAAGCCGGTGGACATGCTCGGGGCGGATGCCGAGGAATTCATACTCCCGGAACTGGGGCAGCGGCTTTATCAGGCGGGGGTAGATGATGAGGAAGTCCGCCGGGGAGAAGGCCGGCAGGCAGGTGGGGTCGAACACCTCTGGCAAGGGTTGCTGCTCCAGGGAGTGGTGGCTGAGGTAGCGGTTCAGCAGGCTGAAACCTTCGGCGTTGCAGGCGATGCCGGTGTAGAGGCGCTTTCCGTCTTTGAAGAAATCAATGCCGAGCAGGGGCTTTATGCCAGCTTGCCGGCAGAGCTGGAGGAACTCCCCCGCTGCCGAGGTGTTGTTGATGTCGGTGAGGGCCAGGGTGCTGATGCAAAGCCGGGCGGCGGCTTCGACCAGGGCCGCCGGGGACAGGGTGCCATAGCGCAGGCTGTAGTAGGAATGGCAATTCAGGTACATCCTTTTTGCTTTTGCGGTCCCTGCAAGGAGGGGTTTAAATATTTTTGTTTTTAAACTTTTCAAAAAGGATGCTAAAATAAAACATTTTGTTTTTAAATGGTATTTTTTTAATGTTTTTTTGAAAAAAGCTGCCCGGCTCCCGGCAGGGGTGAAGGCAGCCTCAAAATACCCCTCTTTTGAAGAGGGCGCGGGGCTGCGCCCCGCGCCCTAAGATTCCTTCCCCGGGGTTGTGTAAAAAGCCCTTGCGGCTGGTTTCTCCGGTGCCGCACGGCTTCCGGAAAGGGCGCTCGGCGGGCCACAGGCCC
>JBEAYO010000326.1:0-4621 GCA_041159285.1 Bacteroidota bacterium
CCAGCCGCAAGGACTTTTTACGCAACCCCGGTTTTTTAGCCCTTTCCAAGAGGCAAGAGGCACCAAACTACTCCTGTAAGGGGATTCAAATGCGCTGGCCTCAGCGCAGTCTCCACCAGTTCTTCAGATTTCCAAGCACCGCGTTTACCCTGTATTGGTATTCCTCCCAGATATCCCGTCGGGATTCTGTCTCAGCGGACTGATAAGGCATTGCCTCCTGGTTGATTCCCGCCTGAAAGTTGTAGATGGAGCGCGCGAGCATCTCGGGGTTGTAGCCGCCTTCGAGTGTGGCGAATATATTTTCGTGCTGCCGCCTCAGCAGCAGGCCTGTTTTGTAAAAGCTGTTCTCTGTGACCCGCAGTTGCAGCAGGGGATCGTTCACATGGGCGTCAAAGCCGGCGGAGACAGCCACCACATCCGGCTGGAATTGCTCCAGGATCATCAGGAACATCTCGATGGCAGCCATGAAGATGTCATCGCCGCTGCCAGGCGGAAGGGGGATGTTCACCGTGTAGCCCTTTCCCTTTCCCGACCCTATTTCATCCACCCAGCCTGTGCCTGGGTAGGCCGGGTACTGGTGCAGGGAGCAATAGAGCACCTGGTCGGTAGCCTCGAAGCAATGCGAGGTGCCGTCGCCGCAATGCCCGTCGAAGTCGAGGATGAAGACCCTTTTGTTTTCGGCGACCATTTTCTGAGTAGCGACGGCGATGTTGTTGAACAGGCAGAATCCACTGGATTTATAGGGGTAAGCGTGGTGACCGGGCGGCCTGACGAGCGAGAAATCCCCTTGCTGGCTGGCCAGGATGGTGGCACCCACTGCCTTGCAGGCCGCCTCGAAGCTGTCGGGGGAGGTGACGGTGTCCGGGTCGAGCATCCGGCTTTCAGCGCAGGCGGCTTTGACGCGGGCGATGTGCGCCGGGTCATGGATGAGTTCGAGCCAGGGGTGCCCGTCCGGGATGTCTGCTGCGGGGAGTTGTTGGAAGGCTTCCAACCTGCCTGCGTTTTCCGGATGTGGGCCGGTGTGGTGTTGCAGGAAGACGGGGTGGTAAAGCAGGTTCATATTGCCAAACGGGTTTTAGGAATGGACAAAGGCGTTTCCTTCAATCAAAGGTAGCGATATTCCCGGACGAAAAATCAAATTTTACAACCGCGTTTCCATGCGAAGTATTAATTTCACCCCTTACAAATTCTCTCACAAAAAATAAAGGTCATGCTAAAACTGCAACACGGCATTTTCCTCTCACTCCTGTTAATAGCCGGCACCCTCAGTGCCCAACCTCTCAATCTCGACCACTTCAAAAGCATCAAGCCCAGAAACATAGGCCCGGCCGGCATGAGTGGCAGGGTCACTGCCATTGATGTGGTGCTCGCCCAGCCCAACATCATCTATGCCGGCGCAGCCAGCGGGGGACTCTGGCGCTCCGACAACGGCGGCGTGGACTGGGAACCCCTCTTCGACGAAATGCCCTTGCAAGCCATCGGCTCCGTCCGCATCAACCAGCAAAACCCTTCCGAAATCTGGGTGGGCACCGGCGAGGGCAACCCCCGCAACTCCCAGAACAGTGGCGAAGGCATCTTCAAAAGCATTGACGGCGGAAAGACCTGGAAAAACATGGGCCTGGAGAAAACCCGCACCATCCACCGCATCATCATCCACCGCGACGACCCCAACACCCTCTTCGCCGGCGTCACCGGCTCGGCCTGGGGACCCAACCCCGAGCGCGGCGTTTTCAAGACCACCGACGGCGGCAAGACCTGGCGCAAGGTCCTCTTTGTCAACGACTCCACCGGCTGTGCCGACCTGGTGGTGGATCCCTCCAATCCCAACAAGCTCATCGCCGCCATGTGGGAATACGGCCGCAAACCCTGGACCTTCAAGTCCGGTGGCCCTGGCTCCGGCATCTACGTCAGCTTTGACGCCGGGGAGACCTGGACCCGCCGCACCGACAAGGACGGGCTGCCCAAGGGCGACCTCGGCCGCGTCGGCCTGGCCATCGCCCCCTCCAAGCCCAATATCGTCTATGCCATCGTGGAGGCAAAGGAAAACGCCCTCTACAAGAGCTACGACGGCGGCTTCAAGTGGCAAAAGATGGCCCTGGCCGACCAGGACAACACCAACGTCAGCAACCGCCCGTTTTACTACCATGAAATTTATGTGGACCCCAAAAATGAAAACCGCGTCTTCAGCCTCTGGAGCATCCTCTCCAAAAGCGAGGACGGCGGCAAGACCTTCCAGGAATGGGTGGGCTGGAAAGTCCACCCCGACCACCACGCCTTCTGGATTTCACCCGACAATCCCGATTACATGATCGAGGGCAACGACGGCGGCCTTAACATCACCTATGACGGCGGCCGCACCTGGCGCTTCGCCGAGAACCTCCCCCTCGCCCAGTTTTACCACATCAACTACGACATGAGCATCCCTTACCGCGTCGGTGGCGGGATGCAGGACAACGGCTCCTGGGTGGGCCCCTCCGCCGTCTGGAAAAGCGGTGGCATCCGCAACACCGACTGGCAGGAGATCTACTTCGGCGACGGTTTCGACGTGGGCATCCGCCCCGACAATGGCCGCTATGCCTATGCCATGTCGCAGGGCGGCAACATCGGCTATGTGGATATGCTGACCGGCGCCACGAACAACATCAAGCCGGTGCATCCTGACGGGGTGGAGCTGCGCTTCAACTGGAACGCCGGCTTTGTCCAAAATCCCTTCCACAACTGTGGCATCTACTACGGCAGCCAGTTCCTGCACAAGAGCCTGGATTGCGGCAACAACTGGGAGATTATCTCCCCGGACCTGACCACCAACGACACCACCAAGCAGAAGCAGGGAGAGAGCGGCGGCCTGACCATTGACGCCACCAGTGCCGAGAACCACTGCACTATCCTCACCATCGCCCCCAGTGCCAGGGACGAGCAGGTGGTCTGGGTCGGTACCGATGACGGCAACGTGCAGCTGACCCGTGACGGCGGCAAGTCCTGGCGCAACGTGGCCCCCAACATCCCCGGCTGGAAGGCGGGCTGCTGGATCCCTTACATTGAGGCGGGCCGTACGGCGGCAGAAGCCTTCGTCATCGTCAGCGATTACCGCCGCAACGACTGGCGCCCGCAAGCTTACTACACCGACAACTACGGCGCGACTTTCCGCCGCATCGCCGATGAAAAGCAGGTGCAGGGTCATGCCCTGTCCATCGTACAGGATCCCGAGGAGCCGTCCCTGCTCTGGCTGGGCACCGATTACGGGCTCTGGTTCAGCCTGGACTTCGGTAAAAACTGGCAGCGCTGGACCAACGGCTATCCCGCCGTTTCCACCTATGATTTGAAGGTACACCCTCGCGACCACGACCTCATCATCGGCACCTTCGGCCGTGCCGCCTGGATACTGGACGACATCAGGCCCTTCCGGGAAATCGCCAGGTCAAAGGGTGCTGCGCTGGATGCCGCCTTCAAGGCCTTCCCGGCCCCGGATGCCTACCTGGCAGAATACCGTTCTGTGGATGGCGTCCGCTTCACCGGAGACGCCATGTTCCAGGGCGCCAACCGCTCCCCGAATGCCATGCTGACACTCTGGGTGAAACCGCAGGCCAAGCCGGCAGCGGCCCCGGCGGACAAAGACAAGAAGGATAAGAAGAAAGAAGACAAGAAGGATGCCGCCAAAGCAGAGGAAGGAAAACCGGCAGAGTCGGGTAAGGAAAAGACCGGTGGTGACAGCGGCAAATCTGATGACAAGATAAAGATAAGGGTGATAAATGCCGACGGCGACACGGTCCGCACCTTTTCTGTGAAAGCAGACACCGGCATGATGCGCATCTACTGGGACCTGCGCGAAGATGGCGTCCGCTATCCCAGCCGCCGGGAGCCCAAACCGGAGGACGACCTTCCCGGCGGGTACGAGGTATTGCCGGGTACTTATAAGCTGGTGTTCAACTACAAGGAGCACAAGGATTCGACCTCAGTGGTCGTACATGCCGACCCCCGCATGTCGGTGACGATGGAGGAGCGCAAGGCTACCCGGACGGCCATGGATGCCTTGTACAAAACAGTGGAAAAGGCCACGGCTGGTCTGGACCGTTTGCAGGAGGCAAAGAAGACAATCCGGTTGGTGGACCAGGTGATGACCAATGCGCCCGATAGTCTGAAGAAAGAGATAGCAAAGCTGGGCAAGTCTCTACAGGACAGCATTTCCAGGCTGGAGAAGCGCTACCTGATGCCAGAGGGCTTGAAGGGTATCCAGCGGGACCCGGAGAACATCCAGGGGAATATTTGGACCACCATGAGTTACATAGGAGCTTCCGGTGGTGCGCCTAATGCCGCAGCCCGACTGATGATGGAAAAGATAGAGAAGGAGGTCGTCAGCGTCATAAGGGACATCAATGCCTTGTTGGAGAAGGATTTCGCGGATTATCGCAAGCGGGTAGAGGAGGCCAGGAGTTCCGTGTTCAAGGATTGGACACCCCTGAAGACGGATTGATGGCTATGAAATTCGGCTTTTAAAAAGTACGTAACTGTTCAGCAACCCTTGCATATGCTGCTTGTTTTCCGGAAAGGGAGGTCGGCGGCGCGCCTGAGCACGCCGCCGGCCACCCTAAAAACCCCTTTCCCGCCGGAGTTGTGTAAAAAG
>JBEAYO010000327.1:0-4616 GCA_041159285.1 Bacteroidota bacterium
TGCTCTTAAAAAAAACGACCGCCCTCTTCCGACTGCAGGGAATCGTAAATATGACGTTCCTCCGGCGCTTCCAGGACATAATCCAGGAAGGGAAGACGGCCCTTTGGCGTCACCTGGTAGTTGTCGGTGATGCACTGCACCGTCGGGGCGAGCTCCAGGATGTCGAAATTGCCGCATTCCAGCTTGGCCTGCACGATGAAGTGGTACAGGCCGTTGATTTTTTTCACAATGAAGGCGCAGATTCCCTCCTGGGTGGGCTCGATGAGCGGCTGCATCCAGGCTTTGACCTCCCTGTTGCTGATTTCCACATTCACGCCGATCACGCGGAAGTATTTCCCGTCCTCGTGGCTGATGTCGTAATCGGTGCGCACCCAGTTCCTGACCTCCTTGAGCGGCAGGGGCTGCGTCTCCAGTTCAGCCAGCATCTTGAGATTGGTGAGCCAGGAGATGATGTCGTTGAAGGAATGGATGGCTGCCTCCTCGTTGAGGGAGGACTTCAGCATTTCAAAGTGCCGCCGGGAGGCGGGCGAAATGTAATGCCTCGACAGGGCTGAGTAAAATTCAATGACCTCGGCACTGAAGTTTCCAAAGGGAATGCCTGAGATCACCGTGCGGCTATCCATGTTGACCGTATTGTCGAGCAGCATCATTTTCTTGATTTGTCCGAGCGTCAGCCAGCGAAAGTCCTCGTGCACCGGGATGTCCTCAAATACCTGGATAATGATATTGCGGTTGCGCTTGCGCAGAAAGCGGGCGCCCTGCTCGGACTGCAGTTGGTCCAGCAGCACTTTGTTCTTGCCGCTGGTGAAGTACTCCAGGTAGAGCGGCTTTTTGCCCTTGTGGATTTGGGAGTAATTGCTCTTGGTGGCCTGGAGCGTGGGGGACAACTGCACGTGGTTGATGTTGCCCGGCTCTATCTTGGCCTGCATCAGAAAGTATAGCACGCCGTCTATCTCCCGCGTGATGATGCCCAGGAAGCCGATTTCGGGCTGGTTGATGATGGGCTGCGACCAGGAGGAGACGTTGCCCCAGTTGGTTCGGACCGAGAGGCCCTCTATGGAAAAGAAGCGGCCGCTCTCATGGCAGAGGTTGCCCGTCTCAGGATGGAACATCCAATCCTTAAGGCTGTCGAGCTTGTGCCGTTCGATATTGACGCGCACCTCCTCGTTGCGTTCCCTCAGCCAGTCAATCGCTTCCTCCGTGCTGGTGTAAGGGTTGTACTCATGCAGGGCTGACTTCAGGAACATCAACTCCCGCTGTTGAGCAGCATTGCCCGCCGGATGCGATATCTTTTCTTTCAGTTGAAAGTCAATAAGTTGCATGAATACAGTTCATTTGTAATGATATGGGGTGCCAGCGCGCGTGCCACCACGCCGTGACCGCTGTCGTTGAAATGGATGTCCACCTTGTAAAACAACTTTTCCTCGTGCGATTCGCGCCATGACCTGAAGGGCTTCGTCAGGTCTATGAACGAGATGCCGTTGGCGGCGGCCCAGGCGCCCACCTTTTGAGAAAACCCAGGATTGCTGTAGTCCGCGAAAAAATCGTTGTACTTCGAGGGCACCGCGGTCAACTGGAAATCAATGTTGTGCCGGGCTAGCAGGCGGGCTGTTTTTAAAACGTACGCCGCGCTCTGGGTGCCCTCCCAGTCCGGATTTTCCTCGAGCTGGTTGCCGACCACCTTTTGCTCCTGTTTTTCTTGCGCCTTGTTTTTCAACATGAAGGCAATGGTCAGTTGTGCCTTCCGAAGCATGCGGAAGAGATTGGCACTTCGCAGGAAGGACATGATGGCAGAGGGTTTTCCGCCATTCAGGGCAGTGATTTCGCCCGATTGGTCATAAACGGCACTGGCGAGGTAGGTCTCATCATCCCGAACGTCATTGGAATAAACCATCATGACGACCTTGGAGGGCAATGGCTTTGAGTTGAGAATACGTTGTTTTACAATGAGGTAGTTAATGGCAGGGCTGTAGCTGCTCACGCCGTAGTTGTAGAGGGCTATGTCCGGGCAAAGGGCCTGCAGCCGGCCGATGAAGCTGCTGTCGTAGCTCACTTGGTTCGACTCCACAAAGGAATCCCCCAGGAAGGCAATGGAGGGCTTGCCCTGTTGGTTCGCCGGCCTGCCCCCGTCCGGGGATCTGCGCCCCTGGTCATCGTATGTGACCGTGACGGCGCCGTAGTCATTGTTCAGCGAGTAGTTGACAAAGCGATAATCCCGGGGATGCACGTGATGATACACCGGGTCCGGGTTCATCGGGGCTGCCCCATAGCTTCCCACATCGGCGGCGCGGAGCATCAACTCCACGATGACCAGCAGGACCAGCAGGATGAGGGCATTGCCAGCGATTAGTTTGAAGTGTTTGCTCATAGTCTTTCAGATTGGCTTCGCTATTTAACGGCTGATATCGGCTGGCGAACCGCCTTGGCTATCAGTCCCGACAGCACCTTGGCGCCTTCCACATTGAGGTGGTTGACATCCCGGAAAAGGTGGTCGGCAAACAAGGAGTCGTTGCGGAGGTCCAGCACTTCTGCCCCGCCCTGCCGGCTGATGCCGTCCAGGAAGTCGAGCATAAGCTGGTAATCCGGGTGTGCCTCCAGTTCGCGGCTCAAGCCCTGGGTGAAGGGCGGGATGTACAGGATGAGGCGCACCTGGTTTTCCCTGCAAATATTTACAATGCGCTGTAAATCAGCCTTGCTCTCCTGAAAATTGTCCTCTGCCAGGAGGGACCTGATCCGCTGCATTTTTTCCTCCACGGCGGCCGGGTCGTATTGGTAGGCGACGGTGGTGGATCCCCAGCCCCTGCCGTTTGTTTCCTCCCCGGCTTCAAACAGCTTTTTTATGCCCGGCCAGAAGCCATAGATCATGACGGCCGAGTAATGCTCCAGTTTTCTCACCTTGTCGTGTGGCACTATGCCCCAGTAGGCGGAGTAGGACTGCTCGGAGCGCTGGTTGGGCTTGCTGAAGCAGGTTTCCACGCTGACGGGCATGATGACGGTTTTCAGCCGGGGGGATTGCGGCAGGTACTTTTCCAGGATCTTATAGTCGCTGTAAAAAGCCTGCTCGAAATTGGCCACGTTGATGCAATTCGGGCCCAGCGAGTCGGGGTTTATACCGCTCCAGGCCAGGGAATTGCCGATGATGAGGACCTCATTGTCGGCCAGGGTTTCTTCAATCAAGTGTTTTTTGAAAGCATAGGAATCGCTGCCCGGTTGTCGCAGCATTATCTCAAGCCCGAGAATGGGCAGGGAAAACAGGAACAGATACAGGGCAGTTTTACCAGTGAAACGGGCAAGATCAGAACTCATAAGTAGGCAAGTTTTATCATCAGCAGTTGGTAAAGACTTGGTCGGAACGCGGCAGCTCAGAGGATGTCGGCCCCCTGGTTCATCAACAGATTGACGCCGTTGATCTGCTGCGTGCTCTTCAGCAGGAAATGGACCGTCTGGGCGACTTCCTCCGGCTGGAGCAGTTCCTGAAGCGGATAGCTCTTTTTCATCTCCTCCACCAGCCGGCTGTCCATGTCTGCATTGAGGGGCGTGGGCATGAAAGTCGGGGAAATGCAGTTGGCGGTGATGTTGAACTTGGCGTATTCTGCAGCCCAGGCTTTGCTCATGGCCAGCAGGTAGGCCTTGTTGGCAACGTATTCTGACCAGCCCACCGGCGGTTTGTTTGCCAGGGCGGAGCTCAGGATGGTGATGATTTTCCCGAAACGCTGCTTGCGGAAGGTGCCCAGGGCCGCCTGCGTGATCAGCACGACAGGGAGCACGTTCTGCCGGAAGCTGCTGAGCAGTTCCTCGCTGTCGAGCTTGTGGAAATGCTTTTTCAGGAACCCTGTGAGGGCATTGTTGACCAGGGCTTCCAGTTGCCAGCCACCCATTTCCTCCATGAGGGAGCGGATGGAAGCCTCCTGGTTGAAGTCGCAGTGGACTCCCTTGACATTGGGGTGCTCCGCCTCGAGCTGGCGGGCGTTCTCAGCCGCTCTGCAGTAGGTGAAATACACGAAGTTGTCCTTGTCTCCCGCCAGCTCCCGCGTGATGGCTGCACCTAACCCGGAAGCGCCTCCTGTGACCAGTACTTTCATAAAATGCCGATTTGCAGTTTGCCCCGGGCGACTTTTTCGCCTTGTTCGTTTTGAAAATAGTATTTGAACTCCACTGCATTCACCGACTCGAAGAAGCCGGAGACTTCGGCGACGAGCTCGAGCTTGTCGTCGAGGAAGACGGGCCTGGCGTACTGGATGGACTGCGTCTGGATGACGACGTTTTTCTGCGGAAGGCATTCTCCGACGAAATGGGAGAGGAAGCCATTGAGGATGTTGCCGTACATGACGCGGCCCCGGAAGCCATGGCTGCGGGCAAAGGCTTCATCGGTGTGCATGGGGTTGAGATCCCGGAATACGTCTCGAAAGCCCTCAAAGACGGCGGGGCTGACGTGATAGTGTTGCCTGAGCACGGTGCCTTCGGTCATTTCGCGGCCAATTTGCGGCTGATTTCGCTGCAGTAGTGCCCCACGTCGCGGAAGCTTTGGATTTCGGCAGCGGTGAATTTGATTCCGAAATGCTTTTCTGTGGCGACGATGAGCTGGATGTGGGTCAGGGAGTCCCATTCGTCCACAT
>JBEAYO010000328.1:0-4601 GCA_041159285.1 Bacteroidota bacterium
GGTTACGCGCAGGCTACAAATATTGCGGTGCGCTGCACCTTGGGTGCCTGGGTTATGCGCAGGCTACAAATATTGCGGTGCGCTGCACCTTGGGTGCCTGGGTTACGCGCAGGCTACAAATATTGCGGTGCGCTGCACCTTCGGGGCCAGGGTTACGCGCAGGCTACAAATATTGCGGTGCGCTGCACCTTGGGGCCAGGGTTACGCGCAGGCTACAAATATTGCGGTGCGCTGCACCTTCGAGGCCTGGGTTATGCGCAGGCTACAAATATTGCGGTGCGCTGCACCTTGGGGCCTGGGTTACGCGCAGGCTACAAATATTGCGGTGCGCTGCACCTAGAGTACTTGCGCATATCCAAGTCCTCAGGTGCAGCGCGCCGCAATATTTGTAGCGCCTTTGGTAACAGCCTCCTTTTAGGCAGGCGCCGGCAGCTTTGGCATCAAAACTTGCCCAAGCCATCCCTTTGTATTAAAATTGCGAATGATTTCAATCCAGCTAAGAAATTATAACATCGCAATCGGAGATGTGTTGACTGCCATTTCCGATTTTATAGCAATCGGGGATTACAGCCGCACCGCCATCCTGGCCGATGAGCATACCCGGCGCTACTGCCTGCCGCTGCTTACCGCCAGGCTCCCCGCGGCGCCCGTCATCGAGATTCCCGCCGGAGAGGCACACAAGAACCTGGAAACCTGCCAGTACGTCTGGCAGGAAATGATGCGCCTGGGTCTCGACCGCCGCTCCCTGTTGATTTGTCTGGGAGGCGGGGTTGTGGGCGACCTGGGCGGATTCTGCGCGGCAACTTACCTGCGGGGAATCAGCTTCATGCAAGTGCCCACCAGCCTGCTCGCCATGGCAGACTCCTCCATCGGCGGCAAGGTAGGCGTAGATTTCAACCATGTCAAGAACATCATCGGCGTGTTCAGCGACCCCGCTGCCGTCTTCATCCACCCGGAATTTTTGAAGACCCTCCCGCAGGCTGAGCTTTGCAGCGGCTTTGCCGAAATCTTCAAGCATGCGCTCATCGCAGACGCCGGTTTGTGGGAGCAACTGGAGGCGCTTGACGACATCGGCCGTGCCGACTGGCTGTCTTGCCTGCCTGCTTCCCTGAGGGTCAAGCAGCAGATCGTGGAAGCCGACCCGCATGAAAGGGGGCTGCGCAAGGCCCTCAACTTCGGCCACACCATCGGTCATGCCATCGAGAGCCTTTCCCTGCAGCGGGCTGCAGCCGGCGGGCACGGGCCATCCGCCGAAGCCCTACGCCATGGCGAGGCGGTGGCCTTGGGAATTGTTTGCGAGAGCTGGCTGTCCTGGAAGTGCAGCACCCTGTCCGCGGCGGATTTGTCGGAAATCACCCGCTTCGTGCTGCGATTTTACAAACCTTTTCCAATTTCGGACAATGATTTTCCTCAATTGCTGGATCTGATGCGCAAAGACAAGAAAAATGTCCGCGGCAGGATCAACTTTTCGCTGCTGCCGGCCATCGGTTCGGTGGCCACGGACCAGTATTGCGAGGAAGCCCTGATTCTCGACAGTCTGCGGTATTGCCGCGAGGTGTTCGGGTGATTTTCACTTTTGCAGCCTGCCCTGCTTTCTTCGGAATTGTCAATTTTATGACGCGAGATTTTTTAGCAATCTTAAAAAGTTTGATTACCTTCACATCGGCTTTTCTTTGAAATTGGCTTTGCCAGTGCCGGCGTGCCTGAAGGGAGTACGAGGGCACTTCTCTTCGGGATTGTGTAAAAAGTCACCGGGGCGCATTGCCCTTTTCTGAAAAGGGCGCGGGCCACAGGCCGGCAGAACGCCCTTCCCGGGGGACAATCGGCGCCGGGAAAACAAATTGCCGGGTCTTTTGAGACAGGCTCCTGCCCGGGAGCCCACCGGCAGCAGCGAAAACCTGCTAAAACTTCAGCCAGCTGCCAATCCGAAGATAATTGTGACATTTTGCGAATGCTTTAAATAAATTGTCTGGAAAACACAGATACAAGCATTAAAACAACTATGAATCTTGCAATAACATACGACTACAAAGAAGGGGACCTCATAACCGCCTGCATACGACGAGAAAGATGGGCTCAAAAATTGCTCTACGAAGAGCACTACCCCAAAATGATGGGCATCTGCCTGCGCTATGCCGGAAACCAGGACGAAGCAGTCGATATTTTACACGAGGGATTCATCAAGGTGTTTAAAAACCTCCACCGCTACGAACCCGGCACCTCCCTCCAGTCCTGGATCCGCAGAATCATGGTCAACACCGCCATCGACTACTATCGTAAAATGGTGCGCAGACGCACAGAAGACATCGAAGTGGCCGAGCAGTCTGTCATGCTGGAACCCGACGTCCTGAGCCAGCTGTCCGAACAGGAGATACTCCAGGCCATCCAGGAGCTGTCCCCGGCCTACAGGGCAGTTTTCAACCTCTACATCATCGAAGGATACTCACACAAGGAAATAGCGGACCTGCTTCAGATTACGGAAAGCACATCCCGCTCGAACCTGGTTAAGGCAAGACTGAAATTACAGGAAACCCTGGTCAGAAATAACGCAATCCCGGCATGGGCATACGAGGGAAACGTGAAGATGGAGCGACATGGAGAATAAACAGTTCGACGAACACATCAAACAGGCGCTGGAAAACCTGCAGGGGAGTTATGATCCGGCAGCCTGGGATGCGCTGGAGCGCCGCATGGCTTCCGGGGGAGGTCCTCCGGCAGGCCTGGCCGAACACGCCCTGGACGGGGTGGTGGCATCGCGTTTGTCGTCCATGGAGGTACCCATGGCCGCCGCGGACTGGGAAAGAATGGAGCAGCGCATAGCAGCGGACGAGACTGCGAGTGAAAAAGAACTGGAAGAGAACCTGGATCAACTGCTGCAGCAGCGCCTGCGCAACCTGGAGTCACCCCTCCAAAACAAGCACTGGCTGCTCATGACCCGCCGGCTGGAAGAGGAATTTTCACTTCGTTACAAGTTATATCGCTACCGGGTGGCTGAAATAGCCCTGACCCTCTTGCTGGTCATGACAGGCCTGCGCTTTGCACCCCTCGGAGAGCAAATGCTGATCAGGCATTGGCCTGACCTTGCAGAAAAAATGGACCTTGCAGGCGCTGATGACGACAGCAATCCGCCGGTGGAAGATACTGTTGCTTTGCCGACGCCAGCCGTTCAGGCTCCGGCATCCAAGGCAGGCAAGGGCGACAGGCCTTTGGCCAGCCTGCCCGGCAGGCCGGATAACGAAAGCCTGCAGCGCATTACCGCATCTGCGCTGCCTCCATCTCTGGGCTTTGCTGCGCTGCCACCGCTGCGCTCCTATAAGAGCGGCAACCCGCTTATTCACGCTGTTGACGCTTATGTGCTTGAGCCCGGCAATTCCGGCAAGAAGACCCGGAGCCGCGGCCTGACAGCTGGCATCGCCAAGTTGCCAGCCCTGGAAGCCAATGCGCAATATGATTGGGAAACCCCGCAGGTGACGCCAGAACCGGCATCTCACAACCGGATGCTGCGCTTCAGCATTTTTGCTTCCACGGATGCGGCCTATGTTTTCACCCCCTCCGGCAAGCTCAGCGTGTTCGACACCCTGGTGCCCACCCGGTCGGATACCACCATTGCCGGCGGCTACGGCGGCGGCATCCTGGTGTCCCTGAAGAGCAAGCGACTGGAAATCCAGACCGGCGGCATCTACTCCTTCCGGCGCTATATGCCCAGCACCCCGGTGTTCTTGTTTGAAACCGTGAACTACTACATCCGCGAGAGATTTAACGGGGTGCAACTGGATATGCTTCAGGTGCCCTTGAATCTGCAGTACCACTTCAAGGACAGCGGCAAGTGGCGCTTTTACGGCAACGCCGGCATAGCAGGTCATTTCATCACCTCCTCCATGTATGAAATTGAAAGGCGCAGGACGCTTTCCTTCAAAGTGCCGGGAGCTCCTGCTGCCGAAGGGGATCTGCTGGAGGACAATTCCTCTATCCGCACGGAAAAGTACTTGCCGAAGGGTCTGCTCGATGGCGGCAACTTCCAGGATAATTTCTACCTGACGGCCAATCTCGGTTTTGGCGTGGAGCGTTTTGTGTCCTCGCGTTGGTCCTTGTTCGTGCAGCCCAACTACCAGCACTATCTCATGACGCATGGCGTTGGCGCCAACAAGGAGCGCTTCTTTGCCTTCTCCCTCAATTTTGGAACAAAAGTCAACTTGAAGTAAGCAGCGCCTGGGTTTGATGAAGGCCAAGAGAGGGCTTCTTCTAAAAAGCCTACTGTTGAAGTCCATTCCGCCATGCTGCCTTGGCTCGCCAGCCAACCTAAAAATCCCTTCCCCGCGGCGGTTTGGCGAAGCCAAATCGCCGCGGGGAAGGGATTTTTAAAAGGCTGTCTCAAAAGCCCCATCGAGCTTTCAAAATTCATTCCGCCGGTGCCGCCAAGCTGTTCGTAAAGGTCAGAGGCTGTCTCAAAAGCCTCGGCGCGCTTTTGAAATTAGTTCCACCGGTGCCAATTGGGCCCCGTAAAGGGCGTTCGGCCGGCCGCAGGCCGGCCGAACGCCCTAAAATCCCCCTTCCGCCGCGGGGGGGGGGGGGGCCCCACCCCCGGCCGGGGGGGGTTTTTG
>JBEAYO010000329.1:0-4600 GCA_041159285.1 Bacteroidota bacterium
CCACCCCGGAGGCCGGGAGGGGTTTTTAGGACGCTCGGCGGGCCACAGGCCCGCCGAGCGTCCTTTCCGAGAGCTGTGCGGCACTGGCGGAACCAGCCGCAAGGACTTTTTACACAACCCCGCGAGGGCACAGCCCCGGCCCTCCTGGGAGGCAAGCAGCGCCGGCCGAACTTGAGGGCATTCCTTTTTCGGCAATCCCTGGAGTGCATGAAAAGGGGTGCTAAACAGTTACGTAATAATTTTTTGGAGCTCATCCCAACCATTGCAAGCGTCGCAACTGTCTTTATCAACGATATATCTATCTTCATGCAAACACAAATGGCAACCTTACTCGCACTGCTGCTTGCACTGTGCTTTCAAGTCCCGCTGTCGGCCCAGCCAACAGAAAAGACAGCTGACATGCTCTACCTGAATTCAGGCAAGCCCCTGGTCGGCAAAATCCTGCGCTACGAACAGGGCAAATCTGTCACTATTCTGCTCGAAAATGGCGAGCAGCGGGTGGTGGAAGACCAGGAGGTGAAGAAGATCGTCCAGGGAGTCTCGGTGGAGGAGGGGCGACAGGTCAGGCAGAAGAAGGTGGATTCGCCTGCTGATTTCGGCTGGTATCATCAAGGGCATCTGCGCTTTGCTCCCGGCACCAATGAGTTCAATGAGGCCATCCTCGGCGTAGGTTTCGAGCTCGGCAGCGGCTACCGCGGCAAGCACCTGGGATTCGGGCTGGGCATCGGCGCCGACAGCTATGGCCGCCAGGGAGAGACGGTCCTGCCTGTCTCCGGCGAACTGCTCGGGTATTTACCTACCAGAAAAGGAAATGAACTCTATCTGTCGGCTGCCGGCGGCTACGGCTTTGCCTTCAAGCGAGAAAGTGCTTCGATCACCGATGCGTCGGGAGGCCCCATGTGGCACCCAGCCTTCGGCATCCAAAGGCGCACCCGCGAGGATGGACTCAACGTCCGGCTCGACCTCGGGGTCCGTTTCCAGCGGGCTTCCTTTACCCAGGAGTGGTTTAACGGGGACATCGAAACCCGGGATATCCTCTACCGGCGCGTCGTCCTGCGCTTTGGCATGGTCCTTCGGTGAAAGGGGACTTGTGGCAATAACCGGCGGAATGCCAGCAGATTAAATCATTCAGCAAACCCAGCATGATTTTCAGACGAAAAAAATACACCGACGAGGAACTGGTGAAGGGCTGTATCGCCAATGATCGCCATTGCCAGGAACTTCTTTACCGGCGCTATTTCCCCGTCATGATGGACATGTGCCTTCGCCGCACCCGCGATGAGGAAGAGGCCATGACCATTGTCAACAATGGGTTCCTAAGGGTTTTTAAGAAAATACAACTCTACACTTTTAAAGGGTCACTGGAGGGCTGGATCCGCCGCCTCGTCTGGCACA
Source organism: Bacteroidota bacterium (assembly GCA_041159285.1). Classification (GTDB taxonomy): domain Bacteria; phylum Bacteroidota; class Bacteroidia; order Chitinophagales; family Saprospiraceae; genus UBA6168. Next base: position 1,396 of record JBEAYO010000329.1, read on the forward strand.
GCCTGGCCGACCACTTCCGGGAACAGCGCCGCTATGCCCACTTCCTCATTTACGAGGAACAGGACCAGGTGGTGCCGGAAGCTGCGGCCCACCAGCTCCACGCGGAGGACATCCTAAAGATGATAGGCAGTCTGCCGCCTGCCAGTGCCGAAGTGTTCCGCCTCTATGCCATCGAAGGCTATACCCATGCCGAGGTGGCCACTGAAATGAACATCAGCGAGGGCACCTCCAAATGGCATCTGTCCACGGCGAGGAAAGCACTCCGGGAATTAATTCAGGCAGAAGAAACAGAAAGATATGTTGGATAACCGCAAATACAAGCTCAGGAAGTTGGCCGACCGCGGCTGGGAGGACCTGCGCCGGCAACTCGACCGCGAACTGCCGGCGACGACCGGCGAGCAAAGGCCTCGCCGCCTCGCCATGTGGTGGCCTGCCGCCGCCACCCTGTTGCTGGGATTGGCTGCCGGCGCCATGCTGGACGAATACTTCGGCAGCCCCGGGGCTACCAGACCTGAAACGACAATTTCCCAGCCATCAGCACGGGTCGGGGAAACAGCCGCCACCGCTCCCGGGCTTCCCGGCGCCGGCGAGCAGGAGGTGCGTCCCAGCGCTATTCCCGCAGAACAAATTACCGCCGGAGCGGTCCCGGCGAATCCGTCCCCAGGCCTGCGCATGCCTGAAAGCCAGGTGCAGAAACCTTTGAATTTCAAAAAAGAACGCAATTCTTTCCTGCTGGGCAGCCAGCCTGATAATGCCTTGCCTGTCCAGGCAGCGGAAACTGCCCTGGAAAGTCCCCGGTCCGAGTCCGGACTTTCGCCATTAAACCCTGCCGAAGCCGCTGACCCGGTGCCCAGCCTTTCCGTCGGGGTGGAGGTCCTTCCGTCCCTTGTCACGCAGCTGCCGGCCCGTTCCCTTTCATCCATGCAACTTCCGGTCCTGGCTGTATCGCAGCAGCTGCCGGCTGTTGTTTCGCCCAGCGGATGGGAGCTTTACTTCAGCGGCCTGATGCCGGACTATTTCGGCGCGGGGGGTGTTTCCCTGGGGATTTTGAACTCCAGGCCGATGAAGCGGTTCAATTTCAGCCAGGAGTTTGGGTTGGGCTACACCTACCTCATACAGCCGATGACGGTCACCTTCACCCAGGAGGAGTTCACGATCAACGGCAGCAACCAGACAGCAGGCGCTGACGAGTTCACAGTGCTCAACACAAGCCTGGGTAACCGCAAGGTAGCGGAAGCTGCCAACAATTCAGCCAGATTCCTCAAGCCGCTGCACTTGCATTACCTGGAGCTGCCTTTTTCGCTGAGCATGCGGGCCAATTCCCGTTTGCGCCTGCGCTTGGGCCTCCTGGCCTCCCTGATGCTGAGTTCGAAATCGGATTACACCTCCGGCGGCCTGTTTGGCAACAATCCTGGTGCCACGCAATTGCAGGAGGACGCGATGAGTGCTTCCATCAACTACGTGGGCATGTCGCCTGTCAGGGAGCTGAAGGTTTTCGATCTGTCCGCCATGGCGGGTTTAGACATTCAATTGAGTCCGAAGTGGAGCCTGGGCCTCAGCAGCCAATACGGCATGTTTGACATGATTCCCGACAATGGCAGGGGCGATTTCAACCGGCTGCTGCGGTTCACGTTCCGGCGCTCGGTGTAGGGAAGGGGGCGGCTGTTGCCTCCGACATTCGGAGGTTGTATCCAGGCAGCTCCATCTCAACCAGTCAGGTTTTCCAACCCGGTGAGCGGAAGTACCCGAATTTTCTCCGTAAGGTGGTAAGCGCTTTCGCCAGGGTAGATGACCCACAGTTCGTCCAGGTTCAGGTCGGCAACGGCCTGGTGCATGGATTTTGTAGTCGTCGGTGCGTCCTGGTACTTGAATTCTGCTCCCATGCTTTTGCCCTTGTGCTGCCAGTAGAGATCAAGTTCGACCCCGCTGTGGGCGGCGTAAAAGAAAACCTCATTGTCGCGTTTGCGAAGGGTGGATATCAGTTCTTGCAGTGCAAATCCCTCCCAGGAAGCGCCAATCTTTGGATTGGTACGCAACTCCTGCATGGTGCTGATGGATTGCAGGGCATGGAAGATACCGGAATCGCGCAGGTAAATTTTGGGGCTTTTCACCAGGCGTTTGCCTACATTGGCATGCCATGGCAGGAGTTGCCGTACCATGAATGTATCTTCGAGGATGGATAAATACGATTTTGCCGTTTTGTCGTTGATGCCGTAGGCCCTGCCGAGTTCACTGTAATTGATGGTTTGACCATGATAATGGCTCAGCATAGTCCAGAAGCGGTACATCGTGGTTGCTGGCACGTTCATGCCCAGCATGATCAGATCTTTTTCCAGGAAGGTTGAGATGAAATTGTCTCTCCATAATAAGCTTTGTCCATCGGTATCAGTGAGGAAAGAACGGGGAAAACCACCGCGGAGCCAAAGTTTTTCCAGGCTGTCCTTTCCTGTTTCAGCCAGATTGAGGCCTGTGAGGTAGTAGTAGCCGATTCTTCCGGCTAGAGACTCCCCGCTTTGCTGGCGCAGGTTGGATGAGGCGCTACCCAGAATCAGATAGCGCTGGTTCGGTTTATTGTCCACCAGATAGCGAAGCAGTGGAAACAGTTCGGCCTTTCGCTGGATTTCGTCAATCATGATGAGGCCTTCCAGCTTTTCAAATGTCAGCAACGGGTTTTCGAGCAAGGCCATGTCCCTGGGGTTTTCCAGGTCGAAGATGTGGTCTGGGCAAAATTCTTTTGCCAGGGTAGTTTTGCCGACCTGTCTTGGGCCGAGGATGGCCGTGACAGGGAATATTTTTAACAGGTCTTCTATGGCCTGCCGGTCTTTTCGCCTTTCAAGGATGCGGGTTGCCATGCAAAAGTTTTGGCAAAGTTAGCAACTTAACCTTGAAAATTCGGAATTAAATTACGAGATTTCAAGGATAATAATAGAAAGAGACTTTCTCCGCTTCGCTGACCCGCCGAAACAAGCTTAATGAATGAATGCCCAATTTTTTGATTTTGCGAAGCAAAATCAAAAAATTGGGCATTCATCTAAAATGGTAACTGTTTACCCACCCTTCCAGATACCGCTGGCCTTCCGGAAAGGACGCAGGGCGCAGTCCCGCGCGGGGTCGTGTAAAAAGTCCCCTGGGCGCAGTGCCTCTCCTTGAAAAGGGCGCGGGGCTACGCCCCGCGCCCTTTTCAAGCAGGGGCGCAGCCCCCTGG
>JBEAYO010000330.1:0-4598 GCA_041159285.1 Bacteroidota bacterium
GGCGGTATTTCAAGATTGAGGAGTTGTCGAAAATGGAGCGGTTGAACCTTAGGAACAGTTTTCAACCCATCCGGGAGCTACAGAATTTGTTGAGTGTGAGGTTTCAGGTGAGTTTTTTGAGGTAATGGGGCTCAATAATGCGTTTTTTATGTAGCATTACAGCCGTTTTGCCGATGCCTTTAGCCGCTCAATCCATATAAACTTCTTTATATGCCTAGCCACATTGTAAAATCCGCCTATGATTTCGTCACGGAGCTGCTGGACAAGGAGCTAAGCCCTGACTATACCTACCACAGTTTGTCGCACACGCTCTCAGTCCGCGATGCCAGTCTTGAGATTGCAGGTTATTATGGCATTGACGAGCAGGAATTGGAGCTGCTGGAGCTCGCCGCCCTTTTTCACGACACCGGTTTTACCCGGACGTACAACAACCATGAGGATGCCAGCAAGGAAATTGCAGCAGCTTTTCTGGAAAAGCAGCAGTATCCCCGGGACAGGATCGAGCGAATCTTCGATTTGATAGAGACCACCAGGTTGGGAGCAGAGCCGCAGAACCTGCTTCAAAAAATCCTGAAAGACGCCGACTTCAATACCCGCGAGGCCTCATACCTGGAAAAATCGGAATCCCTGCGCCACGAGTGGCAGGTTTTCCAGGGAATCCGGATGGACGACGAGACGCTGCTGAAAGCCAATCGCAAGTTCTGGGAGGGACATCGTTTTTACACCGGGGAAGCCGAGCGGCTCTATGGAGAGGAGAAACGCAAGACGCTCAAGAAGATTAACAAGAAACTCGAAAAGCTGAGTACTTCCGAAGAAGCGATAGATGTCAACAAGGTGGCAGGGCAGATTGTATTTGCCATTGGCAAGAACAAGAGTGCCCAGATGATGTTCAAGACGACCTTGCGCAATCAGATAGACCTGACGAACATCGCCGACAACAAGGCCAACATCATGTTGAGCATCAACTCCTTGCTGATCACGTTCGGCATGCCGCTGCTGGCCTCGCAACTCGACAAGTATCCCAGCCTGATCTGGCCTGGCTCCACCTTGCTGCTCACCTGTGTGCTGAGCATCGTGAATGCCACCCTGGCCACCAGGCCGGTGAAAATGGGTGGAAGAACCGATCTTTCGAAGATTGACGAAGGGCTTACCAATTTGTTCTTCTTTGGGAATTTCTTTAAGATGAGCCGGGATGATTTCATGAAGGGCTTGTCGGAGGTGATCAGGCGGGAGGAAATTCTGGATCAGTCCATCGTCAATGACCTTTACTTTCTGGGCCGCGCCCTTGGCCAGAAGTACTACCGGCTCCGGATTACCTACAGCATTTTCATGGTAGGGATGATAGTGACGGTGCTGGTGTTTGCCATTACGTTTTTCACTGGCAGATAGTCGAAAGGGGGATTTTGGCGCATTCGGCGGGCCTTCGGCCCACCATGCGCCCTTTCCGGAAACCAAGTGGCGCCGGCGGAATAAATTGCCTGGTCTTTTAAGACAGCCGGCCTTCGCCAATCAAATGGAGTCCAGAGACATGAAGGATGGCCTCCTCGCACACCGGAAGGCCAGCCTGAATCACTTGAATACCCATAGCTATGATAAGACAAATCTTAAAATTTCTTCATCCCCGATATCAAAACCTGTTTCTGGAATACAAGGTGGATTTCCAACCCCGATATGGCTTTGGAAATCCGCCGCATCCGGGGCTGTATGAAATCATCAATGCCGGGAGGACCCAGTATGCTGAGTTGCTCCGGTCCATGCTGGAATACCGGGAAAGCATCTGGCGGATTCAGGACATCAAAACAGAGAAGGACCCCTTCCGGCCCGTTTGGAACAACGGCTTCCTGCCGGGACTGGACATGATCGGCATCTACGGGATGCTGGCCCATTTCAAGCCGGGGAAATACGTGGAGATTGGCTCTGGCAACTCCACCAAGGTGGCATTTCAGGCCATCCGGGACCAGCAGCTGTCCACGGAGATTGTCTCCATAGACCCGCAGCCCAGGGCGGAAATAGACCAGTTGGCAAGCCGGGTCATCCGGAAGCCCTTTGAATATTGCGATCTGGACCTCGCGGCTGAACTGGGGGAAGGCGATGTGCTTTTCGTTGACAATTCCCACCGGATTCTGCCGAATTCCGATGCCATGGTGTTTTTCATGGAACTGCTGCCCCGGCTGAAAAAGGGGGTCATCGTTCACCTGCACGATATTTTCCTTCCCTACGACTATCCGCAGTTCATGTGCGACCGCTTTTATTCTGAGCAGTACGGCCTGGCCTTTTACCTGCTTGCCAACCCGCATAAATACCTGCCCCTTCTGCCCAATTATTTTATTTTTGAGGACAAGGAGCTATCGGCTGTGGTGGCCCCCATCTGGGAGTACCCGGTGATGGCGGGGGTTGAGCGGCATGGTGCATCTTTCTGGCTGACAATCAACGCGTAAAAAAGGCGGGGGGAGATTCGCCGCTGCTGTTTGGCAAGCGGGGGACTGCGCCCCGGCAAAACGGATTTCCAGGACTTTTGAGACAACCCTTGAGACTAATTTCTTTAAAATCAACGCCACTATGAAAAGGATACTGAGAATTCTCGCATGGGTCTTCGGGAGTCTGCTGGGACTCGCCGTGCTGGCCTTCCTCTTCTTTCACCTCACCTTCTGGCAGATCAACCGCAAGGCAAAGGCAACACTGCGGGAAAAACCAAGCCTCACGGAGAAAGGCCACAGTTACCGCGACCTGAATGCCAACGGGCGCCTGGACCCCTATGAAGACAGCCGCACCCCGCTGGAGGCCCGCGTGGAAGACCTGTTGTCGCAGATGACCCTGGAGGAAAAAGTGGGCTTGATGTGGCACCCGCCAATCGGCCTGGGGCCCGGGGGAGAAATCCTGGACAAACCCAGCCCGGCCCAATTTTTCATGAACTCCACCTACGACGTACTGGTCAACCAGAAGCTGCGCCATTTCAATCTGTTTAAAATACCGGAACCCCGGTTGCTGGCCGCCTGGCACAACAAGCTGCAGAAAATCGCAGAGCAGGACCGGCTGGGCATCCCTGTGAGCCTGAGCACTGACCCCAGGCATGGGGCAAACAACTTCCTGGCAGGAGGCCTGCTCGACAGCGAGTTCTCCAAATGGCCGGAACCCATCGGCCTGGCTGCCATCGGCGATTCCATGCTGACAGTGGAATTCGGGCGGATAGCAGCCCAGGAGTACCGGGCGGTGGGCATCCACGTGGCCCTGCACCCCATGGCAGACCTGGCCACAGAGCCCCGCTGGGCGCGCATCAACGGCACCTTCGGAGAGGATGTCCGCCTGTCTTCCCGCATGACTGCCGCCTACATCCATGGCTTCCAGGGCGACTCCCTCAGCAGCAGCAGCGTGGCCTGCATGACCAAGCACTGGCCGGGCGGCGGCCCGCAGGAAGACGGGGAAGATGCCCACTTCCGCTATGGCATGAACCAGGTGTATCCAGGCAAGCAGTTCGACCTCCACCTGGTTCCCTTCCAGGCGGCATTCCAGGCAAAAACAGCCCAGATCATGCCCTACTACGGCGTGCCGGTGGGGCAAACCTCGGAGGAAGTCGGCATGGGCTTCAACAAGGAAATCATCACGGGCCTGCTCCGGAACAAGCACGGGTTTGACGGCGTGGTATGTTCCGATTGGAATGTGCTGGAGGGCTTCGAATTATTCGGGAAGGAGATTGTAGAGGCGAAAGACCACGGCGTGATGCACCTCAGCAGGAAGGGAAAGATCCAAAAGGGGATTGAAGCGGGGCTGGATCAGTTCGGGGGCAATAATTTTCCGGCGGACCTGGTGGAGTTGGTCCGGAGCGGCGCCATCAGCGAGGCCCGCATAGACCAGTCGGCCCGTCGCCTCTTGCGCGACAAGTTCAGGCTGGGGCTTTTTGACAACCCTTATGTGGATGAGGGGAAGGTATCTGCCATTGTCGCCAGCAAGGCATTCAGGGAAAAAGGCTTGTTGGCGCAGAAAATGTCCATGGTGTTACTCAAGAATGACACACTGGGGGGAAAGCCGTTGCTGCCGCTGCAAAAACAATTGAAAGTATATGTCGAGAACCTCTCAAAAGCGGCTGTTTCGGAATACGCCACCGTGACCGATTCCCTCGACTCGGCAGACCTGGCAATACTGCACCTGCAAACGCCCTGGGAACCCCGCAACAAGGACATTGTGGAGTCTTTTTTTCACCAGGGGCCGCTGGATTTCAAGGAACCGGAATTGAGCCGCATCCTGAATATCGTCTCGAGGAAACCGACCATCATCTGCCTTTACATGGACCGGCCGGCGGTAATGCCGGAGATTGCGGCCAGGGCAGCAGGTATTCTTGTTGATTTTGGTGCCTCTGACAAGGCTTTGTTGTCTGTGCTGTTTGGTGAGTTCAATCCTTCCGGCAGGCTGCCGTTCGAGGTTCCGTCTTCCATGGGGGCCGTCGAGGGGCAGTTGGAGGATGTGCCTTTTGATTCGAAGAATCCGTTGTTTCCCTTCGGCGCAGGGCTGAGTTACAAATAGGTACGGGACTGTGTAAAAAATCCTTGCGGCTAGTTTCGCCGGTGCTGCCCAGCTAGGCGGAAAAGGGGGGCGGGGTGGCG
>JBEAYO010000331.1:0-4583 GCA_041159285.1 Bacteroidota bacterium
CATCCTTCGCCCGCTTGTTCTTCACCCCGTAAAACATCGCCATGGCCTCGGCAGCCGCAGTGGCTTCGTCCAGCAGCGAGGCATTGGCGATGGGCAAGCCCGTCAGATCGCTCACCATGGTCTGGAAATTGAGGATGGCCTCCAGCCTTCCCTGCGATATCTCCGCCTGATAAGGGGTGTATTGGGTGTACCAACCCGGATTCTGGAATATATTCCGGGAAATGACGGACGGCGTAATGGTGCCGTAGTAACCGAGCCCTATGTACGACTTGAAGACCTTGTTCATGGCGGCCACTTCCTTCAGTTCCCGCAGGTATTCAAACTCGCTTTGGGCCTCTGGCAAATTCAACCCGCCGTGCCGCCGGATGGACGCAGGCACGGTCTTGTCGATGAGTTCATCCAGGGAGGCCATTCCCATCGCCTTCAACATGGATTGTGTTTCTTCTTCGCCAGGGCCAATGTGGCGCTTGGCAAATTGGTCATAGAAGTCTGTTTTGCTCATAATTATTTCTCGTCGTTGGAATTATCTGGTGGTAACTGTTTAGCACCCCTTGCGGATGTCGCTTGCCTTCCGGAAAGGTCGGTCGGCGGGCGAAGCCCGCCGGCCGCGGGGAAGGGGTTTTTAGGGCGCCGGGCTGCGCCCCGCGCCCTTTCCAGGGGGGCAGCGACATCTGCAAAAGGAGCTAAACAGTTACATTTGATGAATGTAAACGAGCGCAAAGGTAAACTTTTTCAGGCTTGTTTGAACCTGTCTGGCAACCCGGGCGCTGCTTTTGTACTGTAAAAATCATTTCAATTACTACCTCCAAAACAAAGCTTTCCAAGTTCTGTTCGCAAAAAAATGCCAATGGTTTTTACACTAAACCGCCCTGAACCCATGAGCATCAATTATATTTTTCAGCCCCGTTGAAAAACTGCCTGGCGAAACCTTAATTTTGCAATTAAAACAAAAACTATCCTTCATGAAAAACTCAGCCGGAAAAGCAATCCTCCTCCTCGCATTCATCAGTTCAGGTATCTGCGCCAACGCTCAGAAATTCGGACATATCAACATCGGCAACCTCCTGGTCCAACTCCCGGAAACGAAAGCGGCTGATGCCAGGCTCCAGGTTTACCAGGACTCGCTCGTGGCCATCGGCGAAGCACAGGCGAAAAAACTGCAGGAAGATTTCAACGCCTTCGCCACCGAATACCGCCAGGGCACTATCACACCGGCTGTGGCACAGCAAAGACAAGAGGAGTTCCAAAAAAGGGAAAGCGACCTGCAGGCCATGGAAGAGGCTATCGTGAACGAGGTGGCTAAAAAAAGAGAGGAGTTGATTGCCCCGCTGCTGGAAAAAGTGCAAAATGCCATTGACCAGATCGGAAAAGAGGGAGGCTACACCATGATCTTCGATACCAGCGTTTTCAATGCCATCCTATTTGCGCAAAATACCGACGACATCGAGCCGCTGCTCAAGACAAAGCTCGGCATCCAGTGACAGCCGCTCCTGATTCCACCTGTCCCTGACGTCTGTTTCAGCTTCGCTCCACTGGTGCTGAACGCCCTAAAACCCCCTGGGAGTTGTTTAAAAAGTCCCCTGGGCGCAGTGCCCCGCTTTGAAAAGGGCGCGGGGCGCAGCCCCGCCGAGCGCCCTTTCCGGAAGCCCTGCGGCACCGGAGGAACCAGCCGCAAGGACTTTTTACACGCCCCCAAGGGCATTTTAGGAGCGCGGGGCTGCACCCCGCGCTCCTTTTGCGTGAAGGCGTCTCGCCAAAGGGTCTTTTTAAACAGCTCCGCACATCGTCCCGAAAGGATGCCTCTTAAGAAGGTATTTTAAGACAATCTCCTGAAAAAGACCCGGCAATAATAAACGATATCTCACGCCACCTCTTCCTCCGCTGACTCCTGAAGGCCATACAACGCCTCCATCCTGATTCGCTGATACTCCCGCCAGGCCGAGATGAACACGAACAAACCCAGCACTACATACAGGTAGTTGTACCCGCTGAAACCCAACACCACCATGCCGACCGCAATCGCCTGCCCCAGCAGCATGGCGATGCGCGTAGCCCTCAGCTTCCCCAGCCAATGTGCCAGCAATGCCCTGAATACCCTGCCGCCGTCCATGGGAAAGGCCGGCATCAGATTGAAGATTCCCAGTCCTACATTCATAGCAAACACCAGGGGAAGAAAGAAAAAATAATTCCCGGTGATCGCTGCCGGCATCGGAGGACCCGATTCCCTCAGGCCCGGCACCATCACCAGCAGCAAATAAGGCAACAACAACAAGGCCACCCCGAAATTCACCAGGGGCCCTGCCAGGGCAATCAGCACTTCCTCCAGCGGCTTCTCAGGCAACTTGTTCAACCTGGCCAAGCCTCCTATGGGCAACAGAATGATGTCCCGGGTCTCTACACCGTATCGCCTCGCCATCAGCGCATGGCCATACTCGTGCAGCAGTATGCTCAACATCAGCGAAATGCCCGCCAACAACAGCCAAACTACTTCTCCTGGCCGCATCACGCCCTCCCAGATTAGATACCCCAACGGAATCAGCCACAGCGCTGTCGTCCAGTGAACCCGCACCGGTATGCCAAACCAGCTGGCTACCTGAAGGGAAGGGCCGAGTCCCGTCATACCGGCGTCGTTTGCGCTTCTGCCCACATCGGCAAATACAACTGGCCCTCCAGTATGCTCCTGGCAACAACCAGACGCTGGATCTCGGAAGTCCCCTCGTATATCTGAGTGATCTTGGCGTCCCGCATCAGCCGCTCAACATGGTATTCTTTCACATAACCATAGCCGCCGTGTACCTGCACCGCCTCCACCGTGACGCGCATCGCCACCTCCGAGGCATACAACTTCGCCATGGCCGCAGCCGTGGAATAGTCCATACCCTGGTCTTTCATCCAGGCAGCCCGGTAAACCATCAGCCTCGCCGCCTCTATCTCCGTGGCCATGTCGGCCAGCTTGAAGGACACCGCCTGATGCTGGGAAATGGACTTGCCGAATGCCTTGCGCTCCTTCGCATACGCCAACGCCAACTCATAGGCGCCAGCTGCGATGCCCAGGGCCTGAGCCGCGATGCCGATGCGACCACCGTTGAGCGTCTTCATGGCAAACTTGAACCCAAACCCGTCCTCGCCAATCTGGTTCTCCTTCGGCACTTTTACATCGTTGTACATGATGGAATGCGTGTCGGAGGCGCGGATGCCGAGCTTGTCTTCCTTGCCGCCAATCACTACGCCCGGCCAGCTGGTCTCTACAATCAGGCAGTTGATTCCCCGGTGCTGCTTCTCGGGATGGGTCTGGGCCATCACCAGATGAAGCCGCGAAGTCCCGCCGTTCGTGATCCAATTCTTCGTGCCGTTCAGGAGGAAATGGTCCCCCATGTCCACCGCCGTCGTGCGCTGGCTCGTGGCATCGCTGCCGGCCTCCGGTTCCGACAGGCAGAAGGCCCCGACCCACTCCCCTTCTGTCAGCTTGGGCAGGTATTTCTGCTTTTGCTCCTCGGTCCCGAAGGCTTCCAGCCCCCAGCACACCAGGGAATTGTTGACCGACATGATAACGGATGCAGAGGCATCTACCTTGGAAATCTCCTCCATGGCGAGCACATAGGACAGGGTGTCCATGCCGCCACCACCGTACTCCTGCGATACCATCATCCCCATGAAACCCATTTCCTTCATCTGCCGGACTTCTTCATAGGGGTAGCGCATCTCGCGGTCCCGGTCTATGACGCCGGGCTTTAATATGTTTTGGGAAAAATCCCGGGCTGCCTGCTGCACCGCCCGCTGTTCTTCTGTTAGTTCAAAAAACATATTGGTATAATTTGATTAGGTAATAAAAAAGTAAAGGCAAAATTATACAAAATCATTGTTGAAAACCTGCATTTTCGCATGCCTTTTTGCCTGGGATTTATCGCGACGGGCTACCTATTCCACTACCTTCATGACGGTCCTGAAGGCTACAAATTTCCCCTCGTAGCGCCGCGAGTGCTCTGCCTGCAGCGAAGGCGCTTCCTCGTCCAGATATCGCTTCAAGGCTCCGATGTGCTTGCAGTAGTACTGGATGGCAAAGGTGACTCCCTCGTCATCCGCCGGCGGATCCAGCAGGCGCAGCATCACATTCCTTACGAAAAATCCAGTGTCCATCACAGCCGGAATATGAATTTCCTGCATCCACGCCAGCCATTCCTCCTGCACGCTGCGGTCTATTTTGACCGTTACATTGTATAATATCATGCGATTTGGGCTTTATTTCAAAGTTAATGCTTTTGAACCATCTAAAAAAATAGTTCTTGCGCCGAGGCTCCATCCAGCGGGAGAATGCCTCAAAGGCCCCGCACTACCGGTGCCGATTGGCTCCTGGAAATGGCGGCGGGCGGGCCTGCTGGCATGATCTGTTAGCACTTCCAAAGTGCTAACAGACCTAAGACGTACAGTCCTGAGACTGCCTGAAAAGACTTGGCGCGCTTTTGAAACCTGTTCCACCGGCGCCGATTGGCCCCGGCAAAGGGTGTTCGGCCGGCCAAACACCCTAAATCCCCATTCCGCCGCGGTTCGGCAAAGTCAAACCGCGGCGGAAGGGGGATTTCAGG
>JBEAYO010000332.1:0-4581 GCA_041159285.1 Bacteroidota bacterium
GGGTGCGCCCAACCAACCCCCGCAGCCGGGAAGGGGGGCAGGTCTCGCTGGGCGAAGCCCCGCGCCCTTTTCAAAGGGGAGGACTGCCTCCGGAGCGCAACCCCGCGCCCTTTCAGGAGGCCAGCTGTATCTGCAAGAGGTTCTAAATAGTGACCTTTTACCTAAATTAAACAATTTACTTCCGTGACCCACCGCGAGGCATTACTTCATATCCAGCTAGCCTTAAAGGGCTTGTACGACTCCGGAGAGTGTGCCAGTATCAGTGCTATCGTGCTGGAGGATGGCTTTGGCATCAAGCGTTCCCGGGTTTCGTCGGAAGAGGAGTTCGGCCAGGGACAGGAACAGCGGCTGGCGTTGATTATCGAAAGGCTTCGGAGAATGGAGCCGGTGCAGTACGTGTTGGGAAAGACTGTATTTTATGGCTTGCCCCTGGCGGTAAATCCCGCCGTCCTGATTCCGAGGCAGGAGACAGAGGAGTTGGTGGCCTGGGTAGTGGAGACCGTCAGGCCCATGGCGAAGGCCTTCGCCGTGCCCTTGAAGCTGCTGGACATCGGCACCGGCAGCGGCTGCATCGCCATCGCGCTCAAGGTGTTGCTGCCGGACTTGGAAGTTCACGCCCTGGATGTCAGCCGCGCTGCCCTGGAGACTGCAGCCGGCAATGCCAGGCTGAATGGCGTCGGTCTGCAATTTCATGAGAAGGATATACTAGACGAGGCTGCCTGCGTCGGTCTGCCGCAATTCGATTGCATTGTCAGCAATCCCCCGTACATCACGGCCTCGGAGCGGGCGCTGATGCCGGAGCAGGTGCTGGGCTACGAGCCGGCACTGGCGTTGTTTGCCGGCGGGGAGGACGCGCTGCGTTTTTACCGATGCGTTGCCGGTTTTGCGATGCGGCACTTGCGGCCCGGGGGACAGCTGTTTTTTGAAATCAGCGAGTATCGGGGGCAGGAGACGCAGCAGTTGTTGATGGACGGAGGATTTGTGTCAGTTGAACTCAGGCGGGACCTGAATGGCAAAGACCGGATGGTTCGGGCCCAGCGCCCTTTGGTATGAGCAGAGAACCGGATATTTTCAACCCCCTGCTTTTTTAGCTTTGGAATAGCCATTTTCCAGCAGCCAGGCCAGCACCTTGTCGCGTTGGTCGCCTTGCAGCAGTATTTCCCCATCCTTGACGGAGCCGCCTGTTCCGCATTTGTTTTTCAGTGTTTTTCCAAGAGTTTCCAGGCTTTCGGGCTTGCCCGTGAATCCGGTGATGAGGGTGACCTCTTTGCCTTTGCGCTGCTTGCGGTCCAGCCAGATTTTGAGCGGTTGTTGTCCTGGGGGCAGGTCTTGTACCTGTTCCTCCTCCTCCGGTGTGAACTGGAAGTCGGGGTTGGTGGAGAAAACAAATCCGAACTGGTCTGGCTTTTTATTTTTGCTCATGATGATAGGTTCGTTGCAGGAAATCGGGCTTAAAAATAGGACTTTTTTGTAACTGTTTAGCACCCCTTGCGGATGCCGCTGGTCGCCCTGAAACTCCTTCCCCGCGGAGCCTGTCTCAAAGGACTTTCGCCGCCGCAGGCGGCGAAAGTAAATAATGAATGAATGCCCGTTTTTTTGATTTTGAGAAGCAAAATCAAAAAAACGGGCATTCATTCAAAATATTTTTTGGCGGCGTCAGCCGCCAATGGTCTTTTGAGACAGCCTCAAGGAGGCGGGGCTGCACCCCGCGTCCTATCCGGGAGCCCAGCCTCGCCCAATGCCTGTAGAAACAGGTTGCTCAAACCTCTTTCCGGAAGGGGTAGTTAATCCTTCCATTCAGCGAGGAAGACGTTGGTATCGCGTGTGCCGCCGTTGTTGCGGTTAGAGGCAAACACCAGGTATTTCCCGTCGAAGGAGAACATGGGAAAGCTGTCAAAGACATCGTCGAAGGTGATTTGCTCGAGTCCCGTGCCGTCGGTGTTGATGGCAAAGATATTGAACTGGCGGCCGCTGGCGCTGTGGTGATTGCTGGAGAAAAGGATTTTCTTGCCATTGGGGTGCATGTAGGGCGCCCAGTTGGCTTTACCCAGTCTGGTCACCTGGCGGAGGTCAGAGCCATCTGCGTTGCAGATGAAAATTTCCATATTGGTTGGCTGCACCAGGCCCTGGGCCAGCAAGTCCTTGTAAACCTTGACTTCCTCCGGTGTTTGGGGCCTGCTGGCGCGGAACACCAATTGCTTGCTGTCATGCGTAAAGAAAGCGCCCCCGTCGTAGCCCAGGTCCTTGGTGACCTGCCGCAGATCAGAGCCGTCGGTGTTCATCGTCCACAGTTCGATATCGCCGGAGCGGGTGCTGGTGAACACGATTTTGGAGCCATCAGGGGATATGGTTGCCTCGGCATCATAGCCGGGGGAGTCGGTGAGTTGCTTCAGGACCTTGCCGTCGAGGTCTGCCACGAAGATGTCGAACTCCGGGTGGATGGCCCACACGTACTTTCCGTTCACCGAGCGAGGGGAAGCAAGGCAGGTGTCGGCCGCATGATGCGTGCTGGCATAGACGACACTGCGGTTTCCGGGCAGGAAGTAGGAGCAGGTAGTCTTGCCTTTGCCGGTGCTCACCAGGCTGGGTTGCCCTGAGGAAGCGCCCTGGATGGGCATGTAGTAGATTTGGTCGCAGGAGGTGCCCCAGTCCTTGTTAGTGGCCTGGAAGGTCAGCATGGAATTGTCGAAGCTGAAGTAGGCCTCGGCATTGTCGCCGCCGAAGGTGAGCTGGCGAATAGCTCCGAGGTGTTTTTCCTGCTCCTTGCGCAAGGAGGCAGCGGGATTCTGTCCGGTAGAAGTGGACTGGCTGTGTGCGGCTGTCAGCAGCAGAAGCAATACGAGGGTGGAGATGAGTTTATTCATTGAATTTTTTTACAAAGGTAAAACAGGTGCTTGTTTTCAGGGTATTTGCTTTTTCATGTTTGTGTAAAAAAGTTGCCTTTGTCTTCCTGCACCTGGATGCACGCTGAGGCGAGGCTGAGTCCCGAGCAGCGCCAGACCCTGCTTGCCTGGGTAGCATCCAGGTGAATCACTCCAGGAATTTCCTGAAGCCGAGGTTGAATTCGATGGCTTTTGCAGCGCGGAAGTTGTAGGCCCTGATGTTGACACCGGCGAAGGCGTTATCCAGGTAGTGGTATTTGAATCCAAGCCTTTGTTCAAAGGCCGGGGAAGATGATTCAAAGCGGGTGCGGGCGACGATGTAGCCCAGGGTGGTCACTATTGACAGCCGGTCAACCACGCTTTCTCCACCGATGAAGACAGCCAGCCCGGTTTTATCCAAGAAAGCCACCTCATTGCGGGCCGGTTTACCGTCAACGCCTGCCTCCTGCATGCCATTGGTGCCGTCGTAGATCAGGTCGAGTCCAGCGCCCAGTTTCAGGCGGCGGGAGAGGTGGTAGTTGTAGCCCAGGTGCAGGTTGGCCATCAGGAAGTTCATGCCGTAGGTCAGGTGTTGGGTTGGGTCGGGTTTTTTGAATTCCATCTGGCTGGAAGAGAGGCCCAGGAAGGCCAGCAGTTCGTGCCGGCGAGTGAACTCGCTGAGCGGCATTTTTTCAGGATGGGGCAGAGTGTTTGCCAGTTCCGATCGCAGGGCGAGGGAATAAGCGGTGATGTTGATGCCCCGCTGGGGTTTTCTGAGGTTGCCATTGGAGAAGTGGTGAAAGCGGAAGCCCGGTTCCAGGAGGAAGTGTTGTTTGATTCGCAGGGCGAAGCCGATGCCCAGTTCGGTGAAGGCATTCAGCCGGGTGCTGAACAAGTCGCCGGAGAGCGGGTTGTCGGCGGACCAGGGTTTGAAGCCGTAGGAGATGCCGGCACCCAGGCGGCTGGTGACCTGGAAGTTTTTCGACCAGTAGTAATTGCCATCGTAGAAGCTGTAGAGGGAGAAGGGGCTTCCCAGTTCATCGCGGTTCAAAAAGTAGAGGTACTGGGTTCCGATGCCGAAGCGGGGATATTTGCACACCTGGTGCCATTCCTTGCCACCCAGGGTCTGCCAGCCATACTCCATGGAGAAAGACCGGGCGAACTGGAAGATTTGGCCGTATTCATCGGGTGTGGACAGGAAAGGGGTTCGGTTTCTGAGGATATAGCCGTTTTGGAAGGAGAATCGCAGGATGTCGGCGCTTTGCTGGTCATTTGGGGCCAATGCAGGGGAGATGACCTGAGCTGTTGCATGATGCAGCAGGCATAAGATAAACAGGGAAATGGCCAGCCATTTCAAGACCAGGATTTTACAGGCAACATACATGAATCAGGGATTTTACTGTTAGAATTTCTCCTCGCGGCAAACTTGATGGCAACGCCAACGGAGAAAAGCTTGTCATTTTTGACAAGGCTAAGTTCACGGGTATTTTGCCTTTCACGCAATGATTTTTTTCACTGCCTGTGGTAGTTTTTACAAAGCGGAGAATTTCGTAAAAGCAAGCGGGCAAAACAGGGGATACTTACCTGTCTTACACTCACGGGCAATGCACTGCTACAAGGGCGTAAGACTTGGCCTTTATCCCCCGCCGTGTCCCCAAACATCTCTCCCCGCGGGGCGTGGGGGGAGCCCCCCCCCCCCCGGGGCACGGTTTTTTTTGGT
>JBEAYO010000333.1:0-4572 GCA_041159285.1 Bacteroidota bacterium
TAAAATTCGTTTCACCAGTGCTGCCTGGCTTCCGGGAAGGACTCGGGGTTGTGTAAAGAGTCCCTGGGCACAGCGCCCTTTCCGGAACCTGTGCGGCACCGGCGGAACCAGCCGCAAGTACTTTTTGAACAACCCCGCGCCCTTTTCAAAAGCGGGTGTATCGCCGAAAGGTCTTTTGAGCCAGCTTTGGAAGGAGAGTTTTGGGGTGTTCAGCCGGCCTGTGGCCGGCCGAACACCCTTTCCGGAGAACAATCGGCACCGGCGAAACGAATTGCCGGGGCTTTTGAGACAGCCGCTCAGGGCTTCCCCTTCAGCCATTTGTCCAGCCATCCGAAAAACTCGCGGTTCCACAACAGGCTGTTCTGGGGACCGTTCACCCAGTGCCCCTCGTCCGGGAAGTACAGGAAGCGGCTGGGGATTCCCCGGAGCTGTGCCGCCTGGAAGGCCTGCATGCCCTCGCTTTCCGGCACCCGGAAGTCCTTGCCGCCGTGGATGACCAGAAGCGGGGTGTCCCAGTTCTGCACATAGCGGTGCGGGGAGTCCAGCTTCCAGGTCTCGGGCAGCTCGGATTGCCAGTAGGCGCCCTCGAGGTCGTGGTTGGCAAAGAACATCTCCTCCGTCGTGCCATACCAGCTCTCCAGGTTGAACAAGCCGCAATGGGATATGAAGGCCTTGAATCGCTTGTTGTGGTTGCCGGCCAGCCAGTACACGGAGTAGCCCCCGAAGCTGGCACCCACGGCACCCAGTTTTTCCTTGTCAATGTAGGGTTCCCTGGCCACGTCGTCAATGGCCGAGAGCAAGTCCTGCATGGCCTGCCCGCCCCAGTCGCCGGCAATCTGGTCGTTCCACTCCTGCCCGAAGGAGGGCAGGCCGCGGCGGTTCGGCGCCACGATGATGTAGTCGTTGGCGGCCATGAGCTGGAAGTTCCAGCGGTAGCTCCAGAACTGGCTGACGGTGCTCTGCGGGCCACCCTGGCAGTAAAGCAGCGTGGGGTAGCGCCGAGAGGGGTCGAAGTCGGGCGGGTAAACCACCCAGGTGAGCATGTCCTTGCCGTCGCTGGTCTTGACCATGCGTTTTTCCACCCTGGCGGATTTCATGCCCTTGAGAGCCTCGCGGTTCACGTAGGTGAGCTGTATGTCGCGGCCGGCGTCGAGCGGCAGGGAGAACAGCTCGTGCGGCTCTGTCATGGAGCAGCGCATGGAGATGAGGCGGTCGGCCTTCACCAGGAAGGGGCCGTAGTTGAACTGGCCGGAGGATACCTGCATCGGCGGCCTTCCGCTTTTTTGCACTTCCAGGTAATACAGCTGCTCCGTGCCATCCACGGCGCTTTGGAAATAGATGCGGCTGCCGTCGGTGCTCCAGGCGGGTTCCACGGCATTCTGGTCAAAGCCGGTGGTGGCTTCCCACTTGTTTTTTGTTTTAAAATCGTAGATGAAGATCCGGTGCCGGTCGCTCTCATAACCCGGCGTGGCCATGCTCTCCCAGGCGAGGTAGCGGCCGTCGGGGGAGAAGGCCGGGTTCATGTCGTAGCCGTTCATCCCTGCCGAAAGGTTTGTGGTTTTCTTGCTGAGCAGGTCGTAGAGGTAAATGTCGGTGTTCGTGCTGATGGCAGCGGCGGCGCCTTTTTCCTTCTTGCAGGTGTAGGCGATGAGCGTACCCGCGGGGTTCCAGGCAATCTGCTCCATGCCGCCGTGGGGCTTGGCGGGGGCGTCGAAAGGCTCGCCCATGATGTTGACCGGCTCCCCGGTCAGGCTGCCGTCCTGGTAGGAGGCCACGAAGATGTTGCTGTAGCTGCCGTCCTCCCATTCGTTCCAGTGGCGGTACATCAGCCCGTCGAACACCTGTCCGCTGGACTTCTTCAGGTCCGGGTGGCGGTCCAGGAGGGTCTTGTCGTAGGGGACGTCCTGCACGAAGAGTATTTTGCTGCCATCGGGGGAGTATTTGAAACCGCCGATGGGAAGATCCAGCAGCTGCTTAGCGCCGGAGCCGTCCGGCGCCGCCTCCCAGAGCCTCCCCTTGTGCAGGAAGCCGATCCGGCGCCCGCCGGGATGGAACTGGGCGTCGCTTTCACGGCCCTCCAGCCGGGTGATTTGTGTGGCCGTGCCGCCGCTGCTGCCGTCCGTCCGGATGGCGTAGAGGTCAGAGCTGCCGGCATTGGCGGCCACGTCGTACTGCGTGAGGCTGTATATGGCAGTGCCGCCGTCCGGCGAGACGTCGCAGAGGCTGATGCGTCCGAGTTCCCAGAGTTTTTCCGGGGTGAGGCGTCCCGGGGCCTTAGTCTGGGCAGAGGTGGTGTTGCCGAGCAGCAGCAGGGCAAGGGCTGTCAGTGTTGTTGTTTTTTTCATCGTCATTGTGTTTTACCTGTCGGGGCAAAAATAGCATTTGACGGGGGCTTGGCAAATTTTAGGGCGGGGATGTTGGGATTTGCAAGTCCTTACTTACTGAAACACCCTTTCCATTACCCCCTCCCGGTAGTTCGCCCCGATGGGTAGCCTGACCGCGCCCACGTGCAGCAGGTTCCCCTCCAGCGTGGCGATTTTGTCAATGGCGACGATGTAGGACTTGTGAATGCGGATGAAGCGGTCGGCGGGCAGGTCTTCCTCCAGGCTCTTCAAAGAGCTGAGGGACAGGATGCGCCCCTGCGGCGTATGATAGGCCACGTATTCCCGCATGCTCTCGATGTATAGGATGTCCTCATACTTCAGGCGGTGCACCTTGTGCTCGGACTTCACCAGCAGGTAACCCTTGTCGGCCGCAACCTCGCCGGTGGCGTTACCCGTCGCAGCCTCGCCCTCGCGCAGCCGCAACAGCTCCGTGGCCTTGTTGACGGCCTGCAGGAAACGCTCAAAGCTGAAGGGCTTCAGCAGGTAGTCGGCCGCGTCCAGGGTGTAGCCCTCCAGGGCGTAGTCCGCATAGGCCGTGGTGAAGATGACAAGCGGCTTCTTTTGCAGGGTGCGCAGGAACTCTATGCCTGTAAGCCCGGGCATCTGGATGTCCAGAAAGAGGATGTCGGCAGGCTCCTCATGCAAGGCTGAGGCTGCCTCGAAGGGGTCCTTGCACTTCCCCGCCAGCTCAAGGTGAGGCAATCGGCCGATGTAGTTGTCCAGCAGGGTGCGGGCCAGTTCCTCGTCGTCCACCACCAGGCAGCGCAACTTTCTCATGCGGCTTGTATTTTCAGTTTGACAGTAAAGGCGTCTTCCTCCTCCCGGATGCTCAGCTCGTGCCGCTCCGGATAGAGCAATTCCAGCTGCCGGCGGACGTTCTCCAGCCCGATGCCCCCGACCTTGTCCTTGGTGAAGGCTGCCGAGGGCAGGCTGTTCCGCACCTCGAACTCCACGGTGTGGTCGCTGGTGCCCAGGCTGATGCGGATCCATCCGTGCTCCAGGTCTTCGATGCGGCTGTGCTTGAAGGCATTTTCCACGAAGGGGATGAGCAGCAGGGGGGCAATCTTCAGGTCGGGGCGGCGCTCGTCCAGGTCCACCTCCACGTTCAGCCCCCGGCTGTCCTTGAGTAGGTGCAGGCCGATGAAATCGCGCAGGTAGGCGATTTCCTTCCCCAGGGGCACCGTCTCCGCCTTACATTCGTAAAGCATGTAGCGTAGCATGCCGGAGAGCTTCAGCAGGTTGTCGGGCGCCTGGTCGGACTTCAGCACCGTGAGGGTGTAGATGTTGTTCAGGGCGTTGAAAAGGAAATGGGGGTTGAACTGCGACTTCAGGAACTTCATTTCCGCCTCCAGTTTTTCGTTGCGGAAGTCCGTGGCTTCCTTTTCTTTTTTGCGGGCGAAGCGGGCGATTTCAAAGAGGGCGCTGCCAATCAGGGCGGTGAAGTAGGGCATCGCGCTGCCGATGAAGCGCATCACGTGCCAGGGTGAGTTATGCGGCATCGGTTTATTGCCGGTCCTGAACTTAGGCAGCATATAGTATTTTGCCCAGGGGGCCTCCTTCCACTCCACCAGGACGGTGATTGCCAGCACTAGCAAGATGCCGGCGCTGATGTAAAGCGCCTGTTTTTTATTGAAGAACAGACTGGGCAGCAGGATTTCCATGTTGAGCCACAGCACTGCGATAATGCCTACGAGGGTGATGAGGCTCCGGATCAGGAACAGGTCCCAGTATTCCCAGCCTCCCGTCAGCAGCACGGGGATAAGTACCCACAGTCCTCCCCAAAACAACACCTGCAGCCACGTGTTTTTTGTCGGAAATATATTCATTTGACGCATATTGGTTCGCTTTTGTCGAGGCACAGCTGAAAACGCAGGACAAATCTCCATCCTTGAGCGCACAATGCCAATTTTATTCAACGAAACCAGTCCATTTGTCAACGTGGGGGCTCAAATGCTCCTGAAAATGGTCCACAGGATCTTGTACCCCGCCAAAACGCTGCCCTTCACCGTGCCGGACACCTTGGACTTCCCCACCCGCCGCCGGTAATTCACCGGCACCTCTGTGCAAAGCAGCCGGTGCCGGGCCGCCTTCACCTGCATCTCCACCGTCCACCCGTAATTGGGATCCTCCATCCCCAGCGCCAGCAGCTGCTGCCAGCCTATGGCCCGGAAGGGCCCCAGGTCCGTGA
>JBEAYO010000334.1:0-4555 GCA_041159285.1 Bacteroidota bacterium
ACTGAACAGAAACCGCCGCATCTGGATCTACCTGCCGCCGGATTACGAGAGCTCCGACAAGCGCTATCCGGTCATCTACATGCAGGACGGGCAGAACCTCTTCGACCAGGCCACCAGCTTCGCCGGCGAATGGGAAGTGGACGAGTCGCTGAACGAGCTCTTCGAGCAAGGGGACCACGGCTGCATCGTGGTGGGCATTGAAAACGGCGGCAACCTGCGCGCCGATGAATACGCCCCCTGGCTGAACACGAATTACAACCTGGGCGGTGAAGGTGGGGCTTACCTGGATTTCATCGCACAGACGCTGAAGCCCCATGTGGATGCCAATTACCGCACCCTGGCCGGCAGGGAGTACACCTGCCTCTTCGGCAGCTCCCTGGGAGCGCTCATCTCCCATTATGGATTGGTGGAACACCAGGATGTCTTCGGGAAGGCAGGCTCTTTTTCCCCGGCTTACTGGTTTAATCCCCAGGTATATGACC
This sequence comes from Bacteroidota bacterium, assembly GCA_041159285.1. Classification (GTDB taxonomy): domain Bacteria; phylum Bacteroidota; class Bacteroidia; order Chitinophagales; family Saprospiraceae; genus UBA6168. Next base: position 483 of record JBEAYO010000334.1, read on the forward strand.
ACAGCGCCTCCACGCCCAAGTCCGGACCTGTGAAGCTGTATTTCCTGGCAGGCATCCCGGAAGACAATGGCTCGGTGGTTTCAGCCGTCAATCAAATGCACGGACTGATGGCCAACAATGGCTATGGAGAACTAGAAATGCAGCGCTTGTTCCACGCCGACGGACAGCACAGCGAGTGGTACTGGGCCCGGGAATTCCCGGCGGCTTATCTCTGGTTGTTCGCAGGCATGGATTTTACTGCCGCAGCGGAGGAAAGCCCCAGCCAGCAGCTGTTCCTGTTCCCGAACCCGGCCGACAGCACGGTCCAGTTAAAGGGGGCAGCTTCTTTGCGCCGTCCGCAATACCAGGTTATGTCATTGGATGGCCGCTTGATGAAAAAAGGCAGGCTGCATGACGGTGGAATAAGCATTAGCGACCTGCCGGCCGGCATGTACGTGATGCGGATAATTTCCAGGAAAGCTGAGGTTTACACCCAACAATTGCTGATCCAGCGCTGATAAAGGCAATCAATCCAGTTTCAGCACATCGAGGAATGCCTTTTGGGGCACCTCCACGGAGCCGATCTGGCGCATTTTCTTCTTACCCTTCTTCTGCTTTTCCAGGAGCTTGCGCTTACGGGAGATGTCGCCGCCGTAGCACTTGGCGGTCACGTCCTTGCGCAGGGCGGAAATTGTTTCCCTGGCGATGATCTTGGCGCCGATGGCTGCCTGTATGGCGATGACGAACTGTTGCTTGGGCAGCAGCTCCTTGAGTTTTTCGCAGATGCGCCGGCCGAAGGTGGCGGCCTTGTCGCGGTGCACCAGGGCAGAGAGGGCATCCACGCTCTCGCTGTTGAGCTTGATGTCCACCTTCACCAGGTCCGATTCGCGGTAGCCGATGGGGTGGTAGTCGAAGGAGGCATAGCCCCGGGATATGGATTTCAGGCGGTCGTAGAAATCGAACACGATTTCGGCCAGGGGCAGCTCGAAAGTAATCTCCACACGGGAGGGCGTGAGGTAAGTCTGGTTCTTGAAAATACCCCTTTTCTCCAGGCACAGGGTCATGATGGAGCCGATGTATTCCGGCTTAGTGATGATTTGCGCATTGATATAGGGTTCCTCCACGGAATCCAGGTGGGTGGGGTCGGGCAGGTCGGAGGGGGTGCGCAGGAAGACATCCTCTCCCTTGGTGGTATGGGCAATGTAGGAAACGTTGGGGATGGTGGTGATGACCTCCATGTCGAATTCGCGGGAGAGGCGTTCCTGGATGATTTCCAGGTGAAGCATGCCCAGGAAGCCGCATCGGAAGCCGAAGCCCAGGGCCGCGGATGATTCCGGCTCGAAGGTCAGGGAGCTGTCGTTGAGCTGGAGCTTTTCCAGGCTGTCGCGCAGGTTTTCAAAATCCTCGTTTTCAATGGGATAAATGCCGGCAAACACCATGGGTTTGACGTCTTCAAATCCCTTGATTGCCTCAGTACAGGGTCTTTCCATATGAGTGATGGTGTCGCCCACCTTGATTTCGCGGGATACCTTGATGCCTGTGATGATGTAGCCCACATCTCCGGTAGTCATGACGCTTCTTGGCACCATGTCCATTTGCAGGATGCCGACTTCGTCGGCGCCGTAGTCCTTGCCCGTGTAGTAGAAACGCACGCGGTCGCCCTTGCGCAGGCTGCCATTCACTATTTTAAAGTAGGCGATGGCGCCGCGGAAGGAGTTGAAGACGGAGTCGAAGATCAGGGCCTGGAGGGGAGCCTCCGGATTGCCTTTGGGGCAAGGGATTCGCTCGACGATGGTCTTCAGCAGTTGCGGCACGCCTTCGCCGGTCTTGCCGCTGGTGAGCACCACGTCCTCGAGTTTGCAGCCGGTGAGGTCCATGATCTGCTCCATGGTTTCATCCACCATGGCATTGGGCATGTCAATTTTGTTGACCACGGGGATGATGGTCAGGTCGTTTTCGATGGCCAGGTAGAGGTTGGAGATGGTCTGGGCCTGGATACCCTGGGTGGCGTCCACGAGCAGTAGTGCCCCCTCGCAGGCAGCGATGGAGCGGCTGACCTCGTAGGAGAAGTCCACGTGGCCGGGGGTGTCGATCAGGTTCAGGGTGTACTTTTTGCCGTCGTCGTGGGTGTAGTACATCTGGATGGCGTGGCTCTTGATGGTGATGCCACGCTCCCGCTCCAGGTCCATGCTGTCGAGCGCCTGGTCTTTCATTTCGCGGGCAGAAATGGTGTTGGTCATTTCCAACAGGCGGTCGGAGAGGGTGCTCTTTCCGTGGTCAATATGGGCGATGACGCAAAAGTTGCGGATGTTTTCCATGTAGAGAAGAAATCGTTTACTGGTTTAGCCGGGCAGACTGCCTCAAATTTCAGGCCGCGAATATACGCTATTTTTGACAGCGTTGAGAGGAATAAAAGGATTTGCGGCTTTGGGGGGCAGGAGGGGCGGTGTTGCCTGGCTTCCGGAAGGGGGTGCGAGGCCGTGTAAAAAGAAAAGGCAACCCTTTCTGCTGGTGGCGGAAGCCCCTGGGAAGGGCATTTGCGCCGGCTCCGCACAGCCCCGTTCTGGGTTGTGCAAATAGTTCACTGGGCGCAGTGCCCCTCTTTGAAAAGGGCGCGGGGCGCAGCCCCGCCGGGCGCGCATTCCGGAAGCCATGCGGCACCGGAGGAACCAACCGCAAGTGCTTTTGCTACAACCCCGAGGCCAGCGGCATCCGAAAGGGTACTAAAACAGTTGCCAAAAAATTACAGGCCCGTGTCAACCGCTGCCGACGAACCAGGACGAAAAACAGGGTCAAATGGCCCATCCGCAGTGAAATTTTCGGATTTGGTTAATGTTTTTTCGGAATATTTACATACACCTCACCCCACCTTTGTGCTGTAAAAAAATCAATTCATTGTCGATTCAGACTGAGCTGTCCCTAACCAATACTACATAGGCACCCTTTCATTCTGTTTTGGCGGTATATCAAATTTTATCAGCATGAAGAATACAAAAACACAACACCAGCCGCCATCAGTGTGCTGCCAGGCCGGCAGGAAACCGGGCATAAGCGCAATCCTGATGCTGGCCCTCATCTGGCTCTCCGGCCTGATTTCCCCAGCAGCCGCCCAGACCGTCGTCGGCGGCCAGGTGCCCGATTCCTCCGCTATGCTCGAAGTGAGGAGCACCAGCAGAGGCTTCCTGTTGCCTCGCCTGACCAGCGAGCAGCGCGATGCCATCTCCAAGCCGCAGACCGGCCTCATGATCTTCAACACCACGCTGAATTGCGTGGAGGTCAACCTCGGGACGACGACCGCCCCGGACTGGACCTGTCTGGGCGGTGGCGGCACACCGCCCCCTGCCCCCGTCTGCCGTGCCAAGGTGAACGCCACGGACTACAAGAACTTCATGTGCCATAACCTCGGTGCCGCCAATACCTCCGCCGATCCCTTCACCCCGAGCTGGGAAATCATCGGCGGCTACTGGCAGTGGGGCCGCAAGGGGCCGGACCCGAGTCAATGGCTGAACACCAACACAGCGAACTTCGCACACGGGCCGACTGGCCCAGGGGCTGGTGAAACCAACGAGGCGGCCATTAACAACTGGATCGAGGAAGCTGCATCCAGTGGCGCCTGGTCAGATGCCTCGAAGACCGCAAACGACCCCTGCCCCTCGGGCTTCCGCGTGCCGACAAAGGCGCAGTGGGATGGGGTGCTTGCCAATAACGCGAAAACTGGGGTGGGAACTTGGAGTACTTCTTCCACCAACTATAGCAGCGGTAAAAAATTTGGGGAGGAGCTGATGCTCCCGGCGGCAGGGAGCCGCTTCTGGAGCGCCGGATATCTGTTAGACCGCGGCTCCCTCGGCAACTATTGGAGTAGCACGGAGAGAGCGACGAACAACAACTCCTGGCTCCTGGAATTCACCAGCAGCAATGCCTATCCGGAATACTACAACCGACGGAATGGGTACTCCATCCGCTGCATAGAAGAAGACTCCGCCCCGGCCGGCTCCATCGGCGCCCTGGACTGCGGCAACAACTCCCTCGCCGGTTTTCTCTCTGTCGGCGCAGCCGCCAGTGGCGTCAGCGTGAAAATACCCTACACGGGCGGC
>JBEAYO010000335.1:0-4547 GCA_041159285.1 Bacteroidota bacterium
TCGCCAAACCGCGGCGGAAGGGGGGATTTTAGGAGCGCGGGGCCAAGCCCCGCGCTCCTTTTGCGGGAAGGCGTCTCGCTAAAGGGTCTTTTGAGACAGCCTCACCTCCACAAGAGGACACCTCGCCAAGGGGGCTTTTGAGTCAGCCCCGCACCCTTTTTTAAAAAAGCGGCGTGCAGCCTCAGCTCAACGCCGTCAGTGCGGCATTGTCGCCGTCATCTGTCAGCGAGACCCTGTCGCCATTCATGACGCGTTCCTGGCAGCGGATGGACTCCTGGTGGATGGCGTGGAGGATCACCGTGACAAAGTCGGAGCTGAGCCCCAGCCGATTGCCCTTTTCGGTCATTTGCTCCACGATTTCATTCCAGCGGCCGGCCTGAAAGATAGAGATATTATTCCGTTTTTTAAAGGCGCCGATCTGGCTGGCCAGTCCCATGCGCTGCCCGAGCAATTGCAGCAACTGCTCGTCAATGTCGTCGATCTGATGGCGCAGGGTCACCAGGGATTCCAGGAACTCCTTGTTGTCGGTGGTCTCCTGGCGTACGATCAGGTGGTCCACCATTTCCTTGTACTGGAAGGGCGTCAGTTGTTGTTCCGCATCGCTCCAGGCCTCGTCGGGTCGCGGGTGGACCTCGGTCATGAGCCCGTCGTAGTTGAGGTCCAGGGCGCGTTGGGCGATGGCGGCGAGGGTATCTCGCCGTCCGCAGATGTGGCTGTGGTCGCAGATGATCTGGAGGTCGGGGAAGCGGCGGCGCAGCTCCAGGGGCAGTTGCCAGAGGGGGGCGTTGCGGAAGCGCGAGTCGCCATGTTGGCTGAAACCGCGGTGCACGGCGGCGATGCGCCGGATGCCGGCCTTGTGGATTCGTTCGATGGCGCCCATCCAGAGTTTCAGGTCCGCGTTGACCGGGTTCTTGATGAGCACGGGGATGTCGACGCCCTGCAGGGCATCGGCGATTTCCTGCACGGAGAAGGGGTTGACCGTGGTGCGGGCGCCTATCCAGAGGACGTCAATGCCGTATTTCAGGGCTTCGAACACGTGCTGGGTGTTGGCCACTTCCGTGGTGGTGGGCAGCCCCGTCTCCTGTTTCACCCGGCGGAGCCATCCCAATCCCACTGTGCCGACGCCCTCGAAGGCACCTGGACGGGTGCGGGGTTTCCAGATGCCGGCGCGGTAGAGGGCGACGCCTTGCGGCGCCAGGTCGCGGGCGGTTTCCATTACCTGTTCTTCTGTTTCCGCGCTGCAGGGTCCTGCGATGAGGACCGGGCGTTTCGTTTGTTCAAAAACCGGTTGAAATTGCATGGCAGTGGTGTTTTTTTGCGCGAACCGGCCTGGGTTTGCGCCTGATTTTAGCTGTTATTGTTGAGTGATTATTTAAACGCCTGCTTTTGCGGGAAGGCACCTCGCCAAAGGAGATTTTGTGTGAGCGGGGCTGCTCCCCGCGCACCATCCAAGAGAGAATGCTTCGCCGGCGCGTCCTTTTCAAAGCGAACCTATCGCCTTACGGCAGCGTCTTCCTGATCTCGTTGGCCTTCGCCATCAACTCATAAAAACGCTCGAAATCCTTTTTTATGAGCAAACTCCTGAAAGTTGACAAAACACTGATGTGCTCATCCAGCACATCCAGCACATTGTCCCTGTTCTGCCGGAAAATCGGCTCCCACATGTCCGGAGAACTCTTGGCCAGGCGGACCGTGGAGGCGAAACCACTGCTCGCCAACTCGAAAATCCGCTTTTCGTTCCGCTCCTTCTCCAGCACCGTCAGCGCCAGCGCAAAAGCACTAATGTGGGAAATGTGCGACACATACGCCGTGTGTACATCGTGCTCCTTCCCGCCAAGATAAGCAATCTTCATGTTCATCGAGAGATACAGGGCCTCCACCGTCGCCAGTGCACCCGGGTCGCTGTCGCCCGCATCGCAGATTACCGTGTACTTGCCGTCAAACAACTTCGGCACCGCAGCCTCAATCCCGGAGTGCTCGGTCCCCGCCATGGGATGGGTTGCCACATAACGCGGACGCCCGGGGTGTTCCTTCACCGCCCGGAGGATTGCCTCCTTCGTGGAACCGACATCCATCACCGTCCGGCTGCCCGCCAAGGCCAATACTTGCGGCAGCAACCCCAGGGTGACGTCCACCGGTGTGGCCAGCACGACCAGGTCTGCCCTGCTGACGCCCTCTTCCAAATCCGCTGCCTCGTCAATAATGCGCCGCCGCAGCGCCTTGTCCAGGCTGTCCACCCGGTCATCCACGCCGATGATGTGGCTGGCGAAGCTATTTTCTTTCAGCGCGATGGCCATGCTGCCGCCAATATGTCCTGTGCCGATGAAGGTGATTGTCATGCTGTCATTTGTTGGTTAATGGTTGATGGCCGGGAATCCTGTCGGCAGGGAGCACCCTGGCGCAAGGCTTAAAACCCGCTTCCCACCCTGGCAATGGCTTCCTCGAATACCTTTTCCGGGCTGCAAAGCGAGACCCTGACATGGTCATTGCCCCGGGAGCCGAAAATGCCGCCGGGGGTGATGAAAACTTGTTTCTCCACCAGCAGGCGGTCCGTCAACGCAAAGCCGTCCTGCCAGCGGTCCGGGATTTTTGCCCAGACAAACATGCCGACGGCCTCTGGTTCCCAGACGCAGCCCAAGCGCCGCAGCAGTTCATAGACCTTTTCCCGCCGGCAGGCATAAATAGCGTTCAGCCCCGCATACCAGTCATCGCCGGCTTGCAGTGCCAATGCCGCCGCCGCCTGCACGGGCCGGAACATGCCGGAATCCATGTTGCTTTTGAAACGGAGCACCTGCGACAGGTAGTCGGCCCGTCCTGCCAGCATGCCCACGCGCCAGCCCGCCATGTTGTGCGATTTGCTCAGGGAGTTGAGTTCCAGGGCCACCTCACCGGCGCCAGGGATGGACAGCAGGCTGAGGTGCTGGTTGTTCAGGATGAAGCTATAGGGGTTGTCGTTGACGATGAGCAGGCGGTGCCGTTTTGCAAAGCCAATCAATTGCTCAAAGAAGTGGCGGTCGGCGCGGGCGCCGGTCGGCATATTGGGATAATTGACCCACATGATCTTGGCGCGGCTGAGATCCTGATGCTCCAGGGAGGCCAGGTCCGGTTTCCACCCGTTTTCCGGCAGCAGGTCGTAGAGCCTGACGGAGGCGCCCGCCAGTTGGGAGGCTGCGCTGTATGTCGGGTAGCCGGGGTTTGGCACCAGGGCCTCATCCCCGGCTTCGAGGAAGGTCATGGCGATGTGTACGATGCCCTCCTTGGAGCCGATCAGGGGCAGGATTTCCTTAGCGGGATCCAGTTCCACCTGGAAATATTGCCGGTACCAGGCCGCGAAGGCTTCGCGCAGCTCCGGGATGCCGGTGTAGGACTGGTAGGCATGTGTATCCGGCCGGCTGGACTGTTCGCCGAGCAGGGCGACCACCTCGGGGGCGGGTGGCAGATCCGGGCTTCCGATGCCCAGGTTGAGCACCTCGAGGCCTTGCTTGCGCAGGTCGGAGATTTCGGCGAGTTTGCGGGCGAAGTAGTACTCCTGGATGTTGTCCAGTCGCCGGGCGGGTGATATGACCAGTTGATTGTCCATGTTTCAGAATTGGCGGGTTCCCTGGGGGTAGGCCCCCAGCACTTTCAGGTTGGCCGTCAGGGGGCGCAGGGCTTCGATGGCCTGTTGCCAGTCAACGCGGCCGGCGCAGATGAAGTCAAGGAAGAAGAAGTACTCCCAGGGGCTGCCTGCGATGGGGCTGGACTGGATTTTCGTGAGGTTGAGCTCATAGGCGGCCATGACGCTCAGCACGCGGTGGAGGCTGCCGACCTCGTGGGGCAGGGTGAAGCAGACGGACATTTTGTCGGCTGCGGGGGCTGTCACTGCTTCCTGAGAGCGTTCCAGCACCAGGAAGCGGGTATAGTTCAGTTTATTGGTTTCGATGCCGGGGGCGAGGATGTCCAGTCCGTACATGTTGGCTGCCAGTTCGCTGGCGATGGCGCCTGCGCCGGACATGGCGCCTTGGCGGATCATGCGGGCGCTGAGGGCGGTGTCCTCGGCCTCTATCAGGCGGATGTGGGGGTGTTGCCGGAACCAGGCCTCGCACTGGGCGATGGCCATGGGGTGAGAATACACCTCGCGGATGTCCTGGATGGATTGTCCCGGCAGTGCCATGAGGTTTTGCTGGATGCGGAGATGGACTTCGCCCGTCACCAGGAGGTTGGAGCGCAGCAGGAGGTGATAGTTGCCCATGATGCTGCCGGCGAGGGTGTTTTCTATGGCCATGAGGCCTGTGTCAGCTGTTTGGTTTTCAATCAGTTGCACGAGTTCCTCGAAGGTATGGGCGGGCAGGATTTCTACCTGTTCCTGGCTGTAGAACTGCCGCGCGGCGATTTCGTGGAAGGCGCCGGCGACGCCCTGGATGGCGACTTTGCGCGTGCCGGACGTCACTGCTGTTTCGGTTTCATCTGTGTTTTTCAAGTTGTTGACAGTCGGTGGTTTCATATTTTATTGATAAATGTGTTTTGATTGTTTCCTGGAAAGGGCCTTCGGCCCTAAGATCCAAGGC
>JBEAYO010000336.1:0-4543 GCA_041159285.1 Bacteroidota bacterium
ACGACATCCCGCAAGAGGGACTTTCGAAACAGCCTGCTTCAAAGCAGCCAGCACCGGTCTGTTTTTACCCTGCGGCTGTCCAACAGGGCCGCAAAAGTAAACATTAACACTTTTAGTCTTTAAACTCCCCCGTTAATTTTGCAATAATTATATTTTTTGGGAACTTCGCGGCCCAATTCCTAGGCCATTTCATGGAAAACCTGAACGAACTCAAATCCTTGCTGGCGATTCCAAAAGACATCGTCATCACCACCCACCGGAATCCCGACGGAGATGCCATCGGTTCCTCCCTTGCCCTGCAGCACTATCTGGTGCAGCTGGGCCATACCGTGCGCGTCGCCGCCCCCTCGGAATTCCCGCTCTTCCTCAACTGGATGCCGGGAAGCCAGGATATCCTGATCTACGACTCGGACCCGGATGACGTGAAGGCCATATTGGAAAAACCAGACATCGTCTTCTGCCTGGACTTCAACTCCCTGGAGCGCATAGATCGCATGGGCGAAATGGTCGGCCTGCTCAAGTGCCCCAAAATCCTGATTGACCACCACCTCTACCCCGACCCCTTCTACGACTACGAACTCCACGACACCACCGTCAGCTCCACCAGCGAACTGGTGTACGACTTCATCCTCGAAATGGGCCACCAGCACCTGCTGAATCTCCCCATCGCCGATTGCATCTTCACCGGCATACTGACCGACACCGGCTCCTTCAAGTACGCCACCTCCCCAAAATTGTTCCGCACCGTGGCCGACCTGCTGGAACTGGGCGTGGATGACAACCGCATCCAAAACCTGGTGTTCAACTCCCTGGAAGAAAAACACCTCCGCCTGCTGGGCTTCGTACTCAACAACCGCATGGAGGTACTCGACGAGTACCGCACCGCCATCATCACCCTGACCAAACACGACTACGAAAAATTCAGAATCAGCCGCGGCGACACGGAAGGCCTGGTCAACTACCTGCTGCAAATGGGCAATGTGGCGCTCGCCATCTTCATCCACGAACAACCCACCATCACCAAGATCTCCCTGCGCTCCAAAGGCAACTTTTCCGTGCAGGACATCGCTAAAAAGTACTTCAAAGGCGGCGGACACAAAAACGCCTCGGGCGGGTATTCCTACATTGGCCTCCGCCCCACCCTCAAGAAGTTCAAGTCTATCTTGCCGGAGTACAAAGAACAACTCTTGAACAATGATCTCTAAGCGCTGTCCGCGGTTCCGGAATCTTCCGGACCGCAAGCGGCCACATTTTTAATTCAACCACTATCATGAAGTATCATTTTCTTCCTTTTCTGGCAGCTGCGGTTCTGCTGACCGCCTGCGCCAAGCGCGAACAAACCACCCCCAGCGGCTACCAGCTGATCAACCACACGATGAAAAGCGGCCCGAAGCCAAATGTCGGCGATTACGCCTACGTCCATGTCTATGTCCGCCAGGACGACAGCCTCATCAGCACATCCCGTGAACTGGGCAAGTCCTTTCCGGTGGCAGTGCCCGATTTCTCCACCATGCCGGAAGATCAGAAAAAACCCGGCGTGGCCAACCCCCTCATGGATGCCGTCGGCATGATGAGCGTTGGCGACAGCGTCACGGTGATCATCCCCATCGACGAGAAGATGCGGCAGATGCCGGAACTTAAGGATGCTAAAAAACTGGCTTACGATATCGTGCTCGCCGAAATCAAAACCTCCCAGCAACACATGGAGGCAGAGGCCGCCGAAAAGGCAGCAGCGGCAGAGCTTAGCCAGGCCATCACCGCCCGCGAGGCGGAAGTGGGCACCCTGGTGCAGGATATCGCCAAACAATACAAGGCGGGCAGCCTCGGAGACCGCCTGAAGACCACGGACAGCGGACTGAAGTACGTGATCCTGGAGGAAGGCACCGGCAAGCAGGCAGCTGCCAACAATGGCGTGGACGTTCTTTACTACGGCATCCTCACCGACGGCAAGATGTTCGACAATGCTTTCCGCAGGGGCCAACCGTTTTCCTTCGCCCTGGGCCAGGGCATGGTGATTCCGGGCTGGGACGAGGGCATCGCACTGCTGAAGGAAGGTTCCAAGGCGGTGTTGTTCATCCCTGGCGAGCTGGGCTATGGTGAAGCAGGCGCCGGCGCGGATATTCCGCCGAACGCGGAGCTGATTTTCTACGTGGAATTGGTGAAAGTGAACGGCTGATTCCCGACCTACCCGAACCTGTCTCAAAAGAACCTATCGCAAGGCGCCTTCTTGTGAACGTCGAGGCTGTCTCAAACGAACCTTCTGGCGAGGCGCCTTCTCGCAAAAGGCGCATGGGGCGAAGCCCCGCGCGCCTGAAATCTCCCTTCCGCCGCTGGTTTGGCTTCGCCAAACCGCAGCGGAAGGGGGATTTCAGGGCATTCGCAGGGCCTGTGTGGCCCGCCGAACACCCTTTCCGGAGGCAATCGGTACCGGCGTAACGGATTGCGAGGTCTTCTGAGACAGGCGCGGAACTAAATAACTACAACTTTCATTTATAAACTAAAAAAATTATGACCAGCGAACAACTCGTCTCCCTAAAGGAGCGCCTGGCTTTGTTAAGGAGGTATCTTTGACGTCGATAAGCGCACCATCGAAATTGAAGAAAAAGAACAACTCACCGCAGACCCTGACTTCTGGAGCGATCCGGAAAAGGCGCAGGGTGTGCTGAAAACCATCAAGACCCACAAGAAGTGGGTCGCTCAGTACCAGGAAATCGCCAATGCCGTGGGCGACGCCGAGGTGCTGCTGGAATTCCAGAAGGCAGGGGAAGCCTCCGAGGAGGAGGTCAACGCGCAGTACGCCAAGGCGCTGCAGGCCCTTGACGACGTGGAATTCCGCTCCACCCTCAACCAGCCGGAAGATGAACTCGGGGCTATCCTGGAAATCAACGCCGGCGCCGGTGGCACGGAGGCCTGCGACTGGTCCTCCATGCTCATGCGCATGTACCTGATGTGGGCAGAGAAAAGCGATTTCAAAGCCTCCCAACTCTGGCTGACGCCCGGCGACGCTGCCGGCATCAAGTCCGTGGGGCTGGAAATTGACGGCGAGTACGCCTTTGGACTGCTCAAGGGTGAAAACGGCGTGCACCGCCTGGTGCGCGTCAGCCCCTTCAACTCCCAGGGCAAACGGATGACTTCCTTTGCCTCTGTCTTCGTGCACCCCATGGTGGACGACCGCATCGAGGTGGAAATTAACCCGGCAGACCTGGAGTGGGATACCTTCCGCTCCAGCGGTGCCGGCGGTCAGCACGTGAACAAGACGGAAAGCGCCGTGCGCGTGCGGCACCTGCCCAGCGGCATTGTGGTGGAATGCCAGCAAGAGCGCTCGCAGATTCAGAATCGCGATAAGGCCATGCAAATGCTGAAGTCGCGCCTCTATGAGCAGGAACTGGAGCGGAAAAAGGCCGAGAAGGAAAAAATAGAGGCCGGCAAGATGAAAAATGAATGGGGAAGCCAGATCCGCAGTTATGTACTAGATGACCGCAGGGTCAAGGATCACCGCACGGGCTACCAGACCTCGCAGACCGATGCCGTCCTGGACGGCGACATAGACGAGTTCCTGAAAGCTTTTCTGATGAACCAGACGGCCGTTCCAACGGAGGACTAAACTTTTTCACTATTAACAACACCTTTAAATTTTTCACCATGCTAAACAAACCGCTTCCCTTTGGAAGGCTGTTCCTGCTGTCGGCTGGAACAACCCTGCTCCTGCTCGCCGGCTGCCAGCAGCCAGCCCCCAGCCCTGCCGAAACCGTCGTGGACGTAGCTCCCGCCGACGGCGACTGGATCTCCCTGTTCAACGGCGTCAACCTCGACGGCTGGGAGGTGAAGATCAACGGCTATGAACTGAACGACAACTACGCCAACACCTACGTGGTAGAGGACAGCATGATCAAGGTCCAGTACGGTGGCTATGAGGACTTTGACGAACGCTATGGCCACCTGTTTTACAAGGAGCCCTTCTCCTATTACCGCCTCCGCCTGGAATACCGCTTCGTGGGAGACCAGTGCCCCGGCGGCGAGGGATGGGCGCTTAGGAACAGCGGGGTGATGCTGCACGGTCAGCCGGCCGCCACCATGCAAAAGGACCAGAATTTCCCGATTTCCATAGAGGCGCAGTTCCTGGGCGGGGATGGTGAGAATGAGCGCCACACGCTCAACCTGTGCACGCCTGGCACCAATGTGGTGATGAATGACAAACTGGAGGAGACGCATTGCATCGACTCCAAGTCCAGGACTTATCACGGGGAGCAATGGGTAAAAGCGGAGTTTCTGGTGCTGGGTGATTCGCTGATTCGCCACATCCTGGACGGGGAGGTGGTGCTGGAATACACCAAGCCGCAAATCGGCGGGGGCGCTGTTGACAATTTCGACCCGGCTGTCAAGCAGGACGGGAAGTTGTTGACGGGTGGCACGCTTTCGCTGCAGAGCGAGAGTCATCCGATTCACTTCCGCAACATCGAGTTGCTGAACCTGGAGGGCTGCATGGACCAGAAGGCGAAGAATTACAAGCCTTACTACGTGAAGGCGAAGAATAGCATTTGCG
>JBEAYO010000337.1:0-4536 GCA_041159285.1 Bacteroidota bacterium
GCCTGCGGCCGGCCGAACGCCCTTTTCGGGGAACAATCAGGGGTCGGCCGAACGCCTTTCCCGGGAAACAATCTGCGACCGGCCGAACGGATTGCCGGGGGGCTTTTGAGACCAGCGCTTCAACGGCCTGCATTCCAGTACCCGCTGACATCGTCCAGGCAGGTCTGGAAATGCAAGGCCTGGTTGGTCAGATCGAAGGCGCAGAGTTCCCCCATGCCGGGCAGGTGGCGGGCAAAACAGCCGGCGTCTATGTCCAGCACGCGCTGCCTCGGAAAATCATGAAACTGCGATTCCAGCTTTTCCCTGCTGCAGGGTGTGTGGCCGTGGATGATGTAGCGCCCGCCCAGCCAGTCGTAGTCTACCTGTAGGTACCAGTTCCGGATATACAGCATGCTTTCATCTATCGCCAGCGGGTCGGCCTTGGCGAAGTTCAAGCCTGCGTGGACCAGAATATACCCGTCGATTTCAAAATAATATCCCAGGTTAGAGATAAAATCCAGGTACTGCGCAGGGATATCGGGAACCCGCCGGACGCCGAAGCTCTCCAGCGTTTGCCTGCCTCCCCAGTGGTGGTACCAGGCGCTGAACTCCTCCGTGCCTTTGGAGGCGGTCAGCATCCCGTCCTCGTGGTTGCCTCTCAGGCAGCGGACCTGGTATCCCTTTTTGCGCAGCGACAGGATCTGGTCGATGACAGACCTGGAGTCAGGCCCCCTGTCCACATAGTCGCCCAGCAGATACAATTCATCCTCGGTGCTGAGCGCGATCTTGTCCAGCAGGGCTTCGAAAGTCAGGGCACAGCCGTGAATGTCTGAGATGGCCAATTTTCGCATAAATGCAAAGTTAGGCAGCCTGTGAAAAAATGATATTTTTGCGCGGAAAAAAATAAAGTAAATGAATATAGTCACTACCATCCAGGAAGGCGTAATGGCGGCAGTACAGGCGCTCTATGGGGAAAGTATCGCTGCCTCCGACATCACCATGAACCTGACGCGCAAGGAATTCGAAGGGGACTACACGATCGTGACCTTCCCTTTCACCCGCTTTGCCAAAAAGAAGCCGCCGGAAATCGCCGCCGACCTGGGTGAGTACCTCGTGGCGCAAGTGCCAGCCATCAGCCGCTACAACATAGTGCAGGGCTTCCTCAACCTCGTTGTCAGCGATGCTTTCTGGAAATCCTTCCTGCTGTCCGAAGCCTCACATCAGGACTATGGCCGCCAGGCGCGCAAAGGGCAGAAGGTGATGATTGAGTATTGCTCGCCCAACACCAACAAGCCCCTGCACCTGGGCCATGTGCGCAACATCCTGCTGGGATGGTCCTGCTCGCGGATCTACGACGCTGCCGGATACGACGTGGTCAAGGTCCAGATCATCAACGACCGGGGCATTGCCATTTGCAAGAGCATGCTGGCCTGGCAACTCTTCGCGGCTGGCAGCACTCCGGGCAGCAGCGGCGTCAAGAGCGACCACTTCGTCGGCGACTACTACGTCTTGTTTGAACAGAAATTCCAGGAGGAATACAAAGCCTGGCAGGAATCGGCGCAGGGCCAGTCGGTGCTGGCAACACAGCGCAAGCCGGACCAGGAGGCCTCGGAATTTTTCAAGGCTTATAAAAACCAGTACTTCAACGATTACAGCTCCCTGGGCCGCCAGGCCCGCGAAATGCTGCAGCGCTGGGAGTATGGCGATGCCGAGACCCTGGCCCTCTGGCGCAGGATGAACGGCTGGGTGTACGAGGGCTTCGAAGAGACCTTCCAGCACCTGGGCGTTAGTTTCGACAAGATCTACTACGAGAGCGATACCTATCTCTCCGGGAAGGACCTGGTTGAGAAAGGCCTGGCCAGCGGCTCCTTTTACCGCAAGGAGGACGGCAGTGTCTGGGTGGACCTCACCGACGCCAAACTGGATCACAAGGTCTTGCTGCGCAGCGACGGCACCTCTGTGTACATCACACAGGACCTCGGCACGGCGCGGCAGCGCTTCGACGACTTCGGTGCGGAAAAAATGGTGTACGTGGTGGCCGATGAGCAGAATTACCATTTCCAGGTCCTCTTTGAAACCCTGAAGCGACTGGGCGAGCCCTATGCAGGGGGGCTTTACCACCTTAGCTATGGCATGGTGGAACTGCCGGAGGGAAAGATGAAAAGCCGCGAGGGGACGGTGGTGGATGCCGACGACCTCATTGCCGAGGTGATACGCGAGGCCAGGGCAGCCACGGAAGAGCGCGGCGAAATTGCCGCCCTACCCCCTGCCGAGCGGGAGGAAATATACCGCAAAGTGGGGCTTGCCGCCTTGAAATTCCACATCATCAAGGTCCAGCCCAGGAAGCGGATGATCTTCGATCCCCGTGAAAGCGTTGATTTACAGGGACATACCGGCCCACACATCCAGTATGCCTTTGTTCGGATCAACTCCGTGCTGCGCAAGGCAGGCAGCCAGGAGCAGGAGCTCAGCAGCCTGGCAGCTGCTTACTCCAGTCTGGAGCCCCAGGAGAAGGAACTCATCGGGCAGCTGTATCGCTACCCAGAGGTCATACTCGCAGCTGCCGGGGAGTTCGACCCTTCCACGGTGGCAAATTACTGCTATGAGCTGGCCAAGGCCTTCCACCGCTTCTTCACGGACCTGTCCATCCTGAAGGCAGATACGCCGGAGGCCAGGGCCTTCCGCCTGGCCCTGTGTTCGGCAGTGGCCAGGGTCCTGCAGTCAGGAATGGACCTGCTGGGCATAGAGATGCCGGAGCGGATGTAGCACGGGGCCATTTTTTTTCGCCGCAGCATCTAATATGCATTTATTTCGTAGAACTTTGCAGCTAGCTGAAAATATATAAAGTTATGAGTAACGATATCAAGGAATCACCGGAAAAAACCCCGCTGAACTTTATTGAAGAAATCATTGAGCGCGACCTCAGTGAAGGAAAGCACGGTGGCCGCGTGCACACGCGCTTCCCGCCGGAGCCAAACGGCTACCTGCACATTGGCCACGCTAAGTCCATCTGCCTCAATTTCGGCCTGGCCCGAAAGTACAACGGAAAGTGCAACCTGCGCTTCGACGATACCAACCCGGCGACGGAAGACACCGAGTACGTGGAAAGCATCATTGACGACGTGCGCTGGCTCGGCTTCGAGCCTGACAATATCTTCTACGCCTCTGATTATTTCGAGCAGCTGTACGAATTTGCCCTGGATCTCATCCGCAAAGGCAAGGCCTATGTGGACGACAGCAGTCCTGAGGAAATGGCAGCCATGAAGGGCACCCCTACCCGACCCGGCACCGACAGCCCCTACCGGGCCCGCAGCATCGAGGAGAGCCTGGACTTGTTCCAGCGGATGAAAAACGGCGAATTCCCGGAGGGTTCCCGTGTGCTCAGGGCGCGCATTGACATGTCATCTCCCAACATGATCATGCGGGATCCGGTGCTGTATCGCATCAAGTTTGCGCATCACCACCGCACGGGGGACGCCTGGTGCATCTATCCGATGTACGACATGGCGCACGGCCAGTGCGACAGCATAGAGAAGATCACGCACTCTATCTGCACCCTGGAGTTCATGCCGCACCGGGCCCTTTATGACTGGTGCATAGAAAACCTGGACATTTTCCCCTCCCGGCAGTATGAATTTGCCAGGCTGAACCTGAACTACACGGTCATGTCCAAGCGCAAACTGAAGCAACTGGTGGAGGAAAACTACGTGGATGGCTGGAACGACCCCCGCATGCCAACGATTTCCGGCATGCGCAGGCGGGGCTACACGGCTGCTGCCGTTCGCAACTTCGCCACCCGCGTGGGCATCGCCAGGCGCGAAAATGTCATTGACCTGAGCCTGCTGGAATTTTGCGTCCGCGAGGACTTGAATGCCATCGCCACGCGCGCCATGGCCGTGCTGGAGCCGCTGAAACTGGTCATCACCAACTATCCGGCCGGGCAGACCGAGTACCTGGAGACGGAAAACAATCCGGAGGATCCCGAAGCTGGAACCAGGCAAATGCCCTTCTGCGGGGAGTTGTGGATTGAGCGCGAGGATTTCATGGAGAATCCTCCCAAGAATTACTTCCGCCTGGCTCCGGGGATGCTGGGCCGCCTGAAGAGCGCCTATATCATTCGCTGCGATGAGGCCGTGAAAGACGAAGCCGGCAATATCACCGAGCTGCGCTGCACTTATTTCCCGGAATCAAAAAGCGGTTCGGATACCTCGGGGCTCAAGCCGAAGGCCACCCTGCACTGGGTTTCTGCCTCCCATGCTGTGCCGGGGGAAATCCGCCTCTACGATCGCCTGTTGATGGTGGAGAATGCCGCGGAGGATCCGCGGGACTTCAAGGAGCTCATCAATCCCGACTCGTTGAAGGTGGTGGAGAATGCCATGTTGGAGCCAAGCCTGGCCAATGTGACGCAGAATGACCATTTCCAATTCATCCGCCTGGGTTATTTCACGCCGGACCCGGCGACGAAGCCCGGCAAGCCAGTCTTCAACCGCACGGTGACGCTGAAGGATGCCTGGGCGAAGATTGCGCAGAAGGGAAGCTGATGTGCATCTTTCAAAC
>JBEAYO010000338.1:0-4531 GCA_041159285.1 Bacteroidota bacterium
GGGGATTTTAGGGCATTCGGCCGGCCGAATGCCCATTCCGGGTGCCGATCGGCACCGGCGGAGCGGAGGGTCTTTTGAGACAGGCGCACACCGTTTCCGGGGGGAATCGACACCGTCGAAATAAATTTCAAAGGCACGCCAGGTCTTTTGAGGCAGTCTCCTTATGCGAGAAAATGTTGGTATATTTCCGGCATGCAATCAACCGTTCGTCCATACACAATGAATATCAAAATCACACTTTGGTGCTGCGGCATCCTCTTATTGCCGGCCTGTCAACTCCAGGCCCAGTTCCACCTGAACGGCGATGCCACCCAGTTCAACGACACCTGCTGGACCCTCACATCCGCACAATTCAACAAGGCAGGCTCCATCTGGAACCTGGACAAGATCAACCTCAACAACTCCTTCCAGGTCATCATGGAACTGCAGTTCGGCTGCAAAGACGCCGACGGTGCCGACGGCATCCTCTTTGGATTTCAACCCATCAGTACCTCCATCGGACAAACAGGCGAAGGACTGGGGTTCCAGGGGGTCTCCCCCTCCATCGGCATTGAGTTCGACACCTGGCAAAACGGCAACCTCAGCGATCCCGCCTACGACCACATCGCCATTTCTAAAAACGGTAACCTCGACCACTCCAGCACCTCCAACCTGGACGGACCCATCCAGGCCAATCCCGTCAACCCCAACATCGAGGACTGCAACTGGCACAAGCTGCGCGTCAACTGGGACGCCCCCAACCGTACCCTGGAAGTCTGGTTCGACTGCAGCCTGCGGCTCAGCTACACCGGCGACATCGTCCAGGAGGTATTTAACGGCGACCCCTGGGTGTTCTGGGGATTTACCGCAGCCACTGGCGGTGCCTCTAACCTGCAACAGGTATGCTACAGCTACACCACCTTCCTCGATGGCTTTGAAGACGTGACCATCTGCCCGGGCGGACAGTACCAGCTCCGCGTCGGCGGCGGTGTAAAATACCAGTGGAGCCCATCCACGGGGCTCAGCAATCCCTCCATCTCCAATCCCATCGCAGCGCCGGCGGAAACCACCACCTACATCGTGGAGGTGACCGACGCCTGCAACAATCCCTTCTATGACTCCATCACCGTCTTCGTGGACGGCGACACGGTGTTCTTTGACCTGGGGCCCGACACCAGCCTCTGCGAAGGGCAGTTGCTTCAGCTCGATGCCACCTCCTTCGCCCTGGATACCGTTACTTACCAATGGGCCTCGGGGCAAACGACACCCGGCTTGCAAGTGAGCCAGCCCGGGTACTATGCGGTAACCGTTACGCTCGACCATTACTGTGTATCGGATGACAGGATAGGAGTCTCCTTCATTCCCACGCCGCAGGGCGGCCTCCTGGGGCCGGATACCGTCCTTTGCCTGGAGCAGGTACTAGAACTTGACCTCGGCAACTCCGGCAGTTTTGATTTTATCTGGGAAGACGGCTCCACCCTGCCGGACAGGAGCTTGAGTAGCCCCGGCATTTATTCCGTGCGCGTTTCCAATGTATGTGGGGAGGCGGTTTCAGACATCCGCGTTGGCTTTGAGGATTGCCGGCAGGTCTATTTTCCCAATGCCTTTTCCCCGGATGGAGACGGCATCAACGACAGCTTCCTGCCTTTCGATGGAGGGGATGTCGGGCGGATACACTACCTGGGCGTCTTCGACCGCTGGGGCGGGCTTGTCCATGAAGCCCGAGATTTTTTGCCAAATGATTTCAGCAAGGGCTGGGATGGAATGGTGGATGGGAAGGCCGCCATGGCTGGCGTTTACACCTGGCTGGCCAGGGTCGAATTCCGGGATGGCTACCTGCAATGGCTGCAGGGGGATGTTCACCTGCTGCGCTAGGGCTTATTCCCGGGTGTTCCCCGCATCAAACTCCTGGGCACAGCCCTTGTATGACCGGCCGTTGAAGGTCAGGTTCGCGCTGAAGGGATATCGGCGGTCCGACATGCCATCGCTGCAAGGCTTTGAACTGATAGCCACACGGATGTTGTCGCCGGTTTCCGGGTTGACGGCTGCGAACACCTGTTCGCCGTCGGTCTGAAAGGGAGTTTGAAAGGAAAAGGCCTTCATTTTTTCGTCGTCTATGGACTTGAACTCAATGAGCCCCTCATTAGCAGAAATCTGCACCTGCCAGAAGGGCTCGTTCCCGATTGCCCAGAAATCGTAGGGGATGCAGGTGTTGCGGAAATTCTTGGCTTCCAGCGCCATTATTTCAGTGATGACGAGAAAACCGGCGTATCCGGGGGGAAGCGACCTGTCGGCGTAATAGGGAGCATGGTATCCTTTGAGGTGGACATACACAGCCTGTCCGTGGTAGGGGCTTCGAAGGATCTGGCGGTACTTTTTTTCCGCTTCGCCGGTTTGATCAACGGCGATGAACCGCTCCTGGGAAAGTGTGCAGTCCCGGAACCAGGCAAACTCCGGAGTCAGGGCATAGAGTCCGCGGAACTCGCGGCTACCGGGTGCCGGCAGCAGTGCCCTGGCTGTTTGCGGCAGTGGGTCGGTGCCGGTGGAGGCCAGTTGGGACCAGATACTGCGGCGTGCCTGGGCGGAAAGGCGGTTCACATACCTGGCAAAGGCGCTGTCGCCCTTGGCTTGCATAATAGTTGACAAAATGCGGCCGTGCTCCCCGGCGTTGGCCGAGTCGATGCTGGCGCTGAAAGCGAGCAGGTTTTCCGTTGCCTCCTCGCTGCCGCCGAGGGATTTCGACAAGTTGCCGGTGTAGTCGAAATGATTGCCTTCCGCGTGCTTGCGGAGTTGATAGCTGACCGGGACACCCTGGACTTTGACTGGACCACCCCGCCTGCAGGCTGTGAGCAGCAGGAGCGGCAAAGTGGCGATCAGGAAAAGGCGAGGCATTGAGGATGGCATTTTCATGGCCTGAGGCACCATTTTCAGGTGAATTAAAGGTGAGCCATGGGGAACCTGGCCTTTTTAGGCTTCAGGCTGGCGTCTTCGACGAAAGTCCCGTCAGCTTGTTGTTTTCTCACTTCCAGCCGTTCCTCCTGGATTTTTCCCTTGCTGTCAATGAGGGCGTAGCGCGTGACGAGGTCGGTGTTTCCGTCTTTGTTGATATCCAGTAACCAGGCATCCTGCTGGTTGCACCAGCCCTCGTCGCACCAGGCCCAGGCCACGGTCTCGACGTGTTTCAGCGTATCCGCCGCGGCCCTGAACAATGCGAGGTCGCTGGAGGCGTATCGTCCCGGCACCCGGCAGATCAGGAATTCCTCAAAGCGGCCCACGGCCAGTACTTCCCCGCCGCCGTTGAGCCAGTCCGATTGGCGGGCGGCGTCGAAGAGCTTGTATGAGTTGGTATCCAGCAGATTTCCCTTGAAGGGATAATTCCCCGGATTGTCCACCAGGCGGACGGGGTAGAGGTGGAGCATGGTGTCGGCTTGCAGGGAGGGGAACAGGGACTCGATATCCCGGATGGCTTCCTCGCGTTTGAGTTTGGCTAATTCCGAAGGGGCAGTGGGTGCGAATTGGAGGAGGCCGGTTTCGGTATGGATTTCCAGTCGGTCGGGGAAGACGCTGTAATGGCGTGCCTGGACCAGCAGGCCCAGCCAGGTGTTTTCGAGGTTCATGGCATTGCACATTCGCTTGGTGGCGCCGAGCTTGCTGATGGTCAGCTTGTTGTCTGTGGCAATGTAATCCGCGAAGAAGGCGTTGCAGGGGGCTTTGCCGGACAATTTGTCAATGCTGAAGGACAGGCTGAAGCCGATGTCAGCAGTGGGGTTGAGCGTGTCGCCGTTGCTGACGGCCGAGGTGAGTGTCCAGTAGGTATTTTCCAGTTTTCCGCCTACGGGTTTTGTCTTGCAGGCCGGCATCAGGATCATGGGCAGGAACAGGGCGGCAAGGGTGCGCAGTAGATTTTTCATAAAATATTGGTTTTGTTCAATTTAAAAAAAAACGCGATGATAGCCTGGCCATTTGTCACTTGTCATCGGAGGCGTCATCGTCGTCTTCCTCGGCTTCATCCCGGCTTCCCATCTGGTTCTCCGCCTCGAGGCGTTGGAAGAGGGCGTCCACGCGGTGCATTTCATCGAGGGTTTCATCGATGTAGAAGTGCAGGTCGGGCATTCGGCGCATTTGTTTTCCGATGCGGGCGGCGAGGGCCTGTTTCAGGCGGGTGTAGTTGTCCTCCATTTCGAGGATGACCTCCTGTTTATTTTCGGTGTTGAAGATGCTCAGGTAGATTTTGGCGGTGTTGAAATCCGGGGTCATCTTCACGTTGGTGACGGTGACGAAGGGTTGGGTGCCGAACACGTAGCGGCCTTCCTGTTGCAGCAGCGTGCCAAAGTGGCGTTTGATGAGTTCGGCGACCTGCCGTTGGCGGATACTTTCCATGTATTTTGTGTTTGTATTTTTACTGGTAAATGTCATTTGATTGATGGGATTCCAGAGAGGGTGTTCTTAGGCTGTCTCAAGGGACCCGGCAATCCGTTCCGCCGGTGCCGAACGGACTCCCGGAAAGGGTGTTCGGCCGGCCGAACACCCAAAAAATACCCAACACCGAATT
>JBEAYO010000339.1:0-4527 GCA_041159285.1 Bacteroidota bacterium
AAACTCCTTCCCGGCCGCGGTGGGCTTCGCCAAACCGCGGCCGGGAAGGAGTTTTTAGACGCGCGGGGCTTCGCCCCGCGCATCTTCCCAGAAGAGCTCCTCCTAAAAGAATCTTTTGAGACAGCCTCCCCTTTAGATTCTTTTTAAGCCACAGGATCGCACCACGACCCCCTACTCCGCCACCATCACTTTCCCGACTCCCTGCCCCTCCACCATCACGAAATAAAGACCGGCGGGAAGACCGCTCACATCAAATACCACCCGCTGAAAACCCGTCTCCTGCCGCACCACCTGGCCCAGGGCCGCCATCAAAACCACAGGAGCCGGCCGCCCGGCAGAAAATTCAACCGCCACCTGCCCTGTCGCCGGATTTGGAAATATCCTCAAATCACTGGCGTCGCCTGCATCAGCAGTCCCTGTGAAGCAAGCCTGTGTATTTTCGGCATCAAATGAAGGTGAGGTTTTCAAAAAAGACCCGACGCCGTTCGGGCAACGCGACAGCGAAACATCCTCATCCTGCGCACCAAACACCACCTGATCCACGATGCTCAGGTTTGGCCTCACCAGCAACAGCGACTCCCCACCGGCACTCAATGAAAAAGAAGCATGCAGACCGGACTGCCCCGTGTCGCCGTCTGTCCAGACTACCAGATACTCCCCAGGAGCAATGAAAACGCCATTCGGAAACTGCCACTTGGTGAGCAAATCAGGGTCATCGCTCAGGTACCAGCCGGCGAGATTGATGGTCGCATTGGTATTGTTATAGAGCTCCACCCAGTCGTCATACTCACCGCTCTGGTCAGCAACGGTGCTTCCATTGGCAGCCAGCAGTTCGTTGATGGCCACCTCAGCGGATGAACCCGTCTCATAAAACTCATACTCTGCCCGCTCCGGCGAAAAAACGCCAGCCCCGCTGCTCTCAGCATAAAAGTAAAACTGATTCCCTCCCGTGCCGGCCACCAGACTGGCGCCATAAAGCCCGTCCCCGGCAGCACCGTCACCATGCTGGCCATCATCATACAACTGCACCAGCTGGAACATCTCCTTGACATTATTCCTGTACCCCATCCACACAGCCGTGGCACCGGAGACCGTGACCGTCACGGAAAAATTGCTCCCGGACTGCGGATTCTCCGGCGAAAGGGCATAGTTGCCTATCACCGGCGGTTGCGCCTGAAATTCCGGCAGACTCTGCAGATAGGCTACCCTTCCCTCCATCAGCGGCTTCAGCCCGTAGGCGTCCTCCCCGTTGTAAGGATCAACCACCGTTCCTTCCAGATTCTGAAGAAACTCATCCGTCGAGTAAAAGTGGTTCAGGTCCGATTCCAAAGGAGCCTGAATCAGGTCCTTCAGCGCTTCCACCCGCTGCTCAAACCAGCCTCCCGGCAGAAAATCCTTCATCATGGTGCGAAGGTGAGCTGTGTACATCCGCCGCCAGGTGGGATTCCCGAAAATTGCCTGCAGCAGCGGCTTGGTGTTGTCCGTTGCTCCCAACCAGGGGTCGAAATCAGTGTAGTAGGCGAGGGGAGGCTGCGGCTCTCCCGCCTGCGGCACACTGGTCCAGGGGAAGCGGGCAAAAGACTCGTTGACATCTTCCAGGATGGGTACAAAGCGCCCGTTGTCAGCTTCGCCGATGACGTAATTCCTGACGCCAGCACCCAGGTAGCTGTCCAGGTTGACCAGAAGGCTATTGAGCGCAGACATCCAGATGAAGCGGTCCAGATCCAGCACCTGACGGGTATTGCCGGGATTGTTTTTCAGCACCTGGGCCATGTCCCGCAATGCCTCCCAACCGGTCGGCGATTGGATGCTGTAATGATCGAAATAACAGGCGATGCCGGGACCCAGGTACTCCAGCGCTGCACCATTCCCAGTGGTGCAGCCAAACGGCGGCACAGGGGGATTGTCGTCAAAGCCGTAGGAAGGCGTGCACTCAAATCGCGCATTGTCGGGATTGGAGAGGAAGTTCTGCTCAAAAAAGGCGGAGTTGACGCTTTCGATGTTGGTGTACAAGCCATGATAGCTGCCATTGACGTACACGGCGGCATAATTGGCCTTGGGAGCCACCATATAGTGCTGCGCCAGCTCGAAGGTGAGCACCTCCCGCATCATGGAAGGGTCGAGGGCGCCGTTTCCAAGCTTGAGGACTTCAAAGCCGTCGTAGTCCTGGTTCTGCGCATAATCCAGCTTCAGGTTGAGCGGGTTTTTGGCATTGGAAGGATCGTAAGTGATGCCGCCCCTGTACCGCACACCGACACTGTCGAAAACCTGTCCGTTGATTTCCACCGTTGCAGGCAGGCGCTCGTCATCTCCGGCAGCGTAATAGTTCTTGAGGATCTGGTCCCAGTTGCTTTGTGAAAAAGTGATTTCTATGGTGGTTATTTGATCGGGGTTGTAGAGCGGCTGGGCTGCTGTGGGTCCTGCAATGGCGAGCAGGAAAAAAAGGAGGATAGCGGTTATTCTCATGGTGGCAATTTTTTGTCAAAGGTAAGAAACTGTTTTGTTCTTTGATTTCAACCGGATTGTCTTCAACGTGGCATGTGAAACATCATCGGTATCGCCTAAAAATCTGACTAATCCGCAATCTTCTTTTTCACAAGCATTATAAAGCGTCAGCTGAAATACAAATATTTGCAGTGGATTTGGTTTTTGGAAAGGGGTTAGCCTAAAAGGATTGCCTGCGCCGGGCCGCTTCAAAGAGAAATCGCTCGGCGGGTGGGCCTGTGGCCGCCCGCCGAGCGCTCAAAAATCCCCCTCCCCGCTGCTATAAAACAACACAAAAACATGGATCAACAACTAACACCGGCCCTCATCCTCAGCATCATCGCCGTCTATTTCGCTGTGCTCATCGGCATCTCCCTGCTGACCGGCAGAAAGGCTGACAACACCGACTTCTTCATCGCCAGGCGCCAGTCCCGCTGGTGGATCATCGCCATTGGAATGATCGGCACCTCCATCTCCGGCGTCACCTTCATCTCCGTCCCGGGCTACGTCAACTCCTCAGCCATGAGCTATATGCAAGTAGTGCTGGGCTACATGGTGGGCTATGCCGTCATCACCTTCATCCTGCTCCCCATGTACTACCGCATGGGCCTCATATCCATTTACAGCTACCTGGACCACCGCTTCGGACCTGTCTCCCACAAAACCGGCTCCGGCTTCTTCCTTCTGAGCCGAACGGTGGGATCCTCCCTTCGCCTCTTCCTAATGGCCAAGGTCATGCACACCTTTGTCATCGGCCCACTCTTCGACATACCCTTCGGAATCACCGTCCTGGTTACCATCCTGCTCATCTTCAGCTACACCTTTAAGGGCGGGATAAAAACCATCATCTGGACCGACACCCTCCAGACTTTGTTCCTCATCACCTCCCTGGTGCTCACGATTATCCTGGTCGGACAACACCTGGGGCTCGGCTTCGGCGACCTCTTCTCCACCGTGGCGAAGGACGAGCGCTCCCAGATCTTCTTCCTGGAGGGGGGATGGGGAGACCCCCAGAACTTCTTCAAGCAGTTCATGGCCGGCGCCTTCATCGCCATCGTGATGAGCGGCCTGGACCAGGACATCATGCAGAAAATCCTGACGGTAAAAACCCTGAAAGGCGCGCAAATCAACATTTTTTCCTATTCCAGCCTACTGGTGCTCATCAACCTGCTCTTCCTCTCCCTGGGCATCCTGTTGTTTCTGTTCGCCGCCCGGGAAGGCGTTGAAATCCCCCAGAAGGAAATCGTCCGCTATGCCGCCGGCGTGGCCAGCACTGTCACCGTGCCGGACACAGACCTGCTCTTCCCCACCATTGCCTTCCAGCATGCCCCTGCCATCGTGGGGATTCTATTCATACTCGGCATCACGGCCTCCAGCTATGCCAGCGCCGATTCTGCCCTGACCTCACTGACCACTGCCTTCTGCGTGGACTTCCTGGGATTCGAGGGAAGCAATGTCAACACCCCGCGAAATGCAAAAATCAGAATGTGGGTACACCTGGGCTTTTCTGCCGTGTTCTTCCTGGCCATCCTTGTCTTCTATGAATTTGCCACAGGAGAGGTGATCAAACTGGTGTTCGATTCGGCGAGTATTACCTATGGCCCCCTGTTGGGGCTGTTTGCCTTTGGATTCTACATGAAACGGGGAATCAAGGACCGCTACTCCATCTGGGTGTGCCTGGCCTCCATGCTGCTGACAACGGCTGTTTACATCTACAACAGCTACCTCGGACACCCCGTGTTCGGCTATAAATTCGGCTTCGAACTGCTGATTTTCAACGGTTTGCTGACCTTCCTGGGCCTGCTCCTGATTTCCACACCTGCAAAAGGTGAGAAGCCGGCCGGCAACGCGTGAGACCCCCGGAAAGGACGGAACCTGTCTCAAAAGAGACCCTCCTGGCATCTTGTAAAGGGTTGGGTGAAAAGTCCTTGCGTCATGTTCCGACCGTGCCACCCAGCCCTCGGAAAGGGCGCTCGGCGGGCCACAGGCCCTTTTCAAAGAGGAGCACTGCGCTCAGGGGACTTTTCACCCCCTCCTTGAGGC
>JBEAYO010000340.1:0-4522 GCA_041159285.1 Bacteroidota bacterium
TTTTAGAAGAAAGCGTCTCGCGAGAGGGACTTTTGAGGCAGGCTTCCTTTCAAAGAGAGGCCCCAATAGAAGAGACTCAAAGCAGTTGGCGAAATGTCCAGCTGTGATTCAATCTGTTAATAAACTATCATCCCATATGAAAACTATCCAGATCGTTGCTGCCCTTTTTGCTGTAAACCTCTTGTTGGCTTCCTGCAACAAACTGGAGCTTGCCGACGAACTGACAGAACTCAGCACGGAAAAATCAATTTCCGGCACTGCCGATACCGACAGCAAGCCCAGCCCCGACAACGCGGGCACTGTTACCCCACCCCCCGTCAATCCCGAGGCCGGAAAACCCGCCGAACAGGCCGTTCCGGAAGTGGTCGCCCTGCCCAGCCCGCCTCCGGCAACTGAAAATTCCCCCAGCAGCGACACCGCCGGCACCATCCCCATGCTCAATGTGCCGACCTTCAACTACGTGGAGCCCCCGCTAAATTCCCAACCCCTGTTTTCCAAAACCTGCCTCTTCGAGGAAAACCCTGGCAAGTGCTCAGGACAGCTGCTGAGAAAATGGCTGTACAAAAACCTTCAGTACCTGCCTGCGGATGGACTGCAGGGAGAACCCTCTGTGGAGTATATCTCCTTCACCATTGACAAACACGGGAAGGTAGTCGATATAAATCATACTGGAACGAAGGGTCCTGCCAATCAGGAACGGGCGAAGGCAGCCTTGGAGGCTGTCCGAAAAATGCCGAAATGGCAGCCAGCCATGCGCAACGGCAAGCAGGTGAGCTACTCCGTCGTGCTGCCGGTGCGATTCGACATGACATGAGCGATAAAACTTGTTGCCGCGCTTACCGGATGCCGGCATCCACTGCTGCCCGTATGGCGTCTTCCGCCAACACGCGCCGCAGCAGCCCCGTCAGCAAATCAACATCCTTCTCGTCAAAACAAAGGGGTGGCTTGATCTTGAGCACGTTGTCGTAGGGCCCATCAGTGCTCATCAGCACGCCCAGATCCCGCATCCGGTTGGCCAGATAGCCGGCAGCCTGCGTTGCCGGCTCCAGGGTCTCCCTGTTTTTAACCAACTCAAAGCCCATGAACAAACCCGGACCGCGGACATCGCCTATGATTGAAAAATCTGCCTGTAGCTCTCTCAGTGTCGCCGTCAGGTAAGCCCCTACCCTGCCGGCCTGCGCTTGCAAGCCCTCATCCCGGATGATCCGCAGCACCTCCCTCCCGATGGCGCAGGAGACGGGATTGCCCCCGAAGGTGTTGAAATACTCCATGCCATTGGCGAAAGCGTCCGCCACCGCAGCAGTGGTGACCACCGCTCCCAGGGGATGGCCATTGCCGATGGGCTTGCCCAGCGTGACAATGTCGGGCACGACGCCCTGAAGTTCAAATCCCCAGAAATGGGTACCCACCCGGCCAAACCCCACCTGCACCTCATCGGCGATACACACACCCCCCGCCGCGCGAACCTGCCGGTAAACTTCCGGCAGGTAACCAGCCGGCAATACGATTTGACCGCCGCAACTGAGTACGCTTTCGCAGATGAAAGCAGCTGCCCCCCTGCCGGCAGCCTGCAACCGGCTCAGCACCGGCGCCACCGCAGCAGCGTATTTCCTGCCCGCCTCGGCTTCATCGCGGTGAATCCCGCGAAAGACGTCGGGCATGGGGAGTATATGGGTGTGCGGAGGAGCTCCTTTCCCTCCCTTGCGGTCAAACTTGTAGCTGCTGATGTCCACGCAGGCCCCTGTGTTGCCATGATAACCCATTTCCACCGCAATGACATCCTGCTGGCCTGTGAAGATCTTGGCCATGCGCAGGGCCAGTTCATTCGCCTCGCTGCCTGAATTGACAAAATGAACCACGGAAAGTGCCTCCGGCAACATGGCCAGCAACTCCTCCGCGAAGCGCACGATGTTATCGTGCAAATAACGCGTGTTGGTGTTCAGCACGGCCATCTGCCGGCTGGCCGCCCGTACCACGCGCGGGTGCTGGTGTCCCACGTGCGGGACGTTGTTGACGGTGTCCAGGTATCGGCGGCCACTGACGTCGTACAAATATTGACGGTAGCCCCGCACGATGTGCAGCGGCCTGCGGTAAGATATGCTCATGCTCCTGCCCAGGTGCCGCCTGCGCGATTCCAGGATGCTCGTCGCCCCACCTGCAGCAGTGCCAGGCGACAGCAGCGCAAGCTGCAGCGGATCGAGCCCCGGACAAAGGCTCAGCCAGACCTCCTGTTCTTCGGGAAGCGCAACTCCCTGGAAGTCTCCGGACCGCCCCAGCAAATCCAGTATGACCTGAAAATGCAGATGAGAAGGCCAGTCGCCGTTTTCCGGCGCCGCTCCGATCCAGGCTATCAATTCTCCTTTTTTTACCGGCGTGCCCGGCAGCAAGCCCTGCAGGGATGCCCTGCTCAGGTGGCCATACAGGGTGAAGAAAGTGAGGTCGCTGGCCACCGCATGCTCCAGGACCAAGGTGGGGCCGTAGTTTCCCGCCCCCGCGTTGTCTTCAAAGCTGTGCACCACGCCGTCCAGCGGGGCATACACCGGGGTGCCCGCTGCCGACCAGAAGTCCACGCCCAGGTGAACTGTTCTCCACAGGGGGCCTTCGTTACCCTCCGTGCGGAAGCGGTCAGCCGTGTATATGGGGCGAGCCTCCCCGTAGCCGCCAATCCCGGTACCGCCCTGGCCAAGCAAGCTGTCAATGGTCTGTTCAAAGCGCCGGGCCGTGGAAAAATTATCGTTGCTCCCCAGGTCCAGGCTGCCCACGCTCAAGTCAAGCGGAAGGGGTGGCTGCTTGGATTCCACCACCGCGCCGATTTCCGGCCGGGCGGAGGCCAGCCATTGGTCAAACTGGACGCGCTTGGGGCAGGGTTCCAACCCGCAGGCATAGCGGAAACTATAGTGAGCAAAATCGGCATTCAGCTCCTGCCATTTGCTGAGCAGGTCCCAGGCGGGCCGCTCGCTGATGAGCAGGTATTCGTTGTCCGGTTCTTCCAGGCGGTTCAGCGCAGAAGCGGTGCCACTGATGAGCAGGCGGGCGGCCACCAGTCCGTACAAGACCTCCAGCTCGGCTTCCTGCAACGGGAAGAAGCGATGGAAACCGCGGACCACGTGCATGGCGGCGTCCAGCGGCCTGGGTTTGTTCATGGCCGCATAGGCGATGGCAATGGCCAGGTCAGCCACGCAACAGGTGTGGACCGCGTCGCCAAAGTCAATCACACCTTTGACGAGCGGACAGGCGGGCTCCTCGTCCACCAGCACATTGTAATCGTTGGCATCGTTGTAGATGACGCTGCGGCGCAAGGCACCCAGTCGGGGGGCCGTGTGTCGCTGAAAATAATCAGCGCAGGTGCGCGCCAGCAGCTGCCGGTCCTGGTCCGGGATGCTGCCCAGGTGTACTGCCGTCCAGCCCGCCTGCGCCACATCCCACTTCAGCCAGCGGTGGGCGCCGGGATGGTCAAAATCAGACAGGGCTGTGCATAGTTTCCCACAGGCTTCACCCAGGCTTTCGAGCAGCGGAGCGGTATGCGGATTCACATGGGCAAACAGGCGGCCCGGCACCCAGGTGAGCAGGCGCAGGTACCGGATACTGCCGGCTTCATCTTGAATTTCAGTGATGCCCTCTCCGCTGAGGCTGTGCTGCAGGCGTGGCAGGCTGAGGTCCGCCGAACGAAGTCCCAGGTGCTGCATGATGGCATTTTGCAGCTCCAGTTGTGCCTTCTGCTCGCCGGCATGGGCTATTTTCAGGATGAAGCGGGCACCGTCGCGCTGCTGCAGGAGGAAGTTGAAGTCAAGTTCTCCCGGCAGGCGCGTCACGGCTGCCTCCAGTCCGAAATGCTCCCGGGCGAGCGAGGCTGCCTGGTGCTCGAGATGATTTCCGCGAAGGATCATAAGCTATCGATATCAAAGTTCAAAGGTGGCCAGGAATTCCCTGAAGGCCTTGGAGGTTTCCCGCGGTGCAGAGAACATGCCCATGTGCCCTACCGTGGGGAAAATATGGATGGAGGCCCTGGCGGGCAGGTGCGACATGCGCAGGCTGATGTCCAGCGGGATGGCGTTGTCGTATTCCCCAATCAGGAACAGCACCGGACAGTTTAGCTTCCTCAGCACCTCGGAACGGTCGGGCCGCTCCCGCATCGCATGAAGGGCAGCGATGATAGCATCCGGGAGATAGTAGGTGGCGTAGTGTATCAGGCGGTTGACTTCCATCTGATAACCCTTGGAGTAGTCGTAAATGAACAACTGCGGGATCATCTGCCGCACGTAGAGGATGTGCCCGTTTTTATTGATGAAGTCAACGGCCTTGAGCCGGGCTTCTTTCTTTTCGGGGGAATCTTCATAGGGATGGGAGTGGAAAAGGCAGAGTCCCGACAGGTTGCTTTCGTACTTTTCGGCATATGCCAGGCTGACATAGCCCCCCATGGAGTGGCCAACGAGCAGGAATTTGCCGATGCCGACATGGGTGACGACTTCCTGCACCACCTCAGCCATGTATTCGATGCTGTGGGTGGCGCTTAGTTCGGAAT
>JBEAYO010000341.1:0-4520 GCA_041159285.1 Bacteroidota bacterium
ACCCCCGACCACCCTTTCCGGAAAACAAGCAACATCTGCAAGGGGTGCTAAGCAATTATAATAGAATTACAAAGTTCCCGGGCGAGAACAAACTCATTTGGCTTGCGTTTTTTATAAGGATGATGATAAAGATTGTTATAATTGCGCAGTTGCCATTCCCTGGTCCTTGAATGAGTTCCTGCGAAAAACCAGGCGATTCAGTAGCAAGTTATCACTATGAATAATAAAACGTCAATAAGCTCCTCCACAGCTCCCCGTCTGCTTGCCTTGCTGGTTCCGCTCCTCCTGCTGGCCGGCTTCTCCTGCACTTACACCCAGAAGGTCAAGGACGGCCAATTCGCTTTTGAACGCAAGCAGTACGCCGTTGCAGTTGACCTCCTTCAAAAGGAATACAAGAAGGCTAAGAGCAGGGTGGAAAAGGGAAAAATCGCCTTTTTACTGGGGGAAAGCTATAAGATGCAGCAGAAAATGGGAGCTGCCTCCAACTGGTACAAGTCCGCCTATGACAATGGCTACGGCAGCGATGCCCTCCGGGAATACGCCTATACCCTCAAAGCCATGGAGCAGTACGACGAGGCCCTGAGCGCCTTCCGGGAACTCGGCATCGAAATCGGCAGTCCCTATGAGTACCGGCGGGAAATGAACGCCTGCCAGATTGCCAACGGCTGGCAGGAAGAAAAATTCAAGGCCTTTTCCGTAGAACAGCTGCCCTGGAACAGCAGCTCGGCTGAGTACTCGCCCAGCTTGTTTGAAAACCGCCAGATTGTCTTTACCTCGGACCGCAGCGCCTCCGCCGGCGAGGAAACCTACAAGTGGACCGGCGCCAAGTATTCTGACCTTTTCCTGGCCGGTCCCGACGACAGCGCTGCCAGCCCGTTTTCGCAACAGATTAATTCTGAATACAACGAGGGAACCGCTGTTTTCAACGCCAACTTCACGGAAATGTATTTCACGCGCTGCTACGGCAGCAAGCGTGAAGACAACTTCTGCCGAATCATGCAAAGCCGACGAATCGGCGACCAATGGTCCGCTCCGGAGGCCCTGGGCTTTGAAAGGGAAGGCATCAACTATGGCCAGCCTGCGCTGTCCGCCGACGGCAAAATACTCTATTTTTCCTCCAACGACGACGAGGGTTGGGGCGGCTATGACATCTGGTATTCCGAACGCACGGCAGAGGGTTGGGGCACGCCAAAACTCATGAACCGCAGCATCAACACCACCGGCAATGAAAAATTCCCCACCATAGACCGCGACACACTTTATTTTTCTTCGGATTTCCATCCGGGCATGGGCGGGTTGGATATCTTCAAGACCTGGAGGTTGCCGGACGGCGGCTGGGCACCGGTGCAGAACCTGAAACCACCCCTGAATTCCGGATCGGATGACTTCGGCTACATTCCGGATCCGGCGGGCAAAAAGTCTGCCGGCGTGGTGCAGGTCGGCTACTTTAGTTCCAACAGGCCTGAGGGCAGCGGTGGCGACGACATCTACCGCTTTGAAAGGCGCATTCCGCCTCCTGAACCTGTCAAGCCTGAACCTCCCGCGACCGCCTACAAGTTGCTGCTGGATGTCTATGTCCTGGAAAAAGTGTTTGCGGAAGCTGACAACCCAGACAGCAAACTGCTGGGACGCAAGCCGCTGACCGAGGCCGGTTTGAAAGTCATCTCGGGCAAGGAAGTCAAGAACTTCACCGTTTCGGAAAATGGCTACCTGCAGCTGGAACTTGAAGAAAACAAGGATTACCAGTTCATTGCCTCCAAAGACGGCTACCTGACGGGCGAGGGCTTGTTCTCCACGAAGGGACTGGGCCGGGACGCCGCCAACCCGGTGCGCACCTTCGAACTGGAAATCGTCCTTGACCGGATCTACCTGAACCGAGAAATTGTGCTGGAAGACATCTACTACGACTTCGACAAGTGGGACATCAGGGAGGATGCCCGCCCCACTCTCGACAAGCTGGCCCGGGACCTTGAACTGAACCCCTCCCTCCGCATCCAGCTTTCTTCTCATACCGACTGCCGTGGCAATGATGGCTACAATCTGGAGCTGAGCCAGCGAAGGGCCCAGTCCGCAGTGGATTACCTCATATCAAAGGGCATTTCTGCGGAGAGGCTCCAGGCCAGGGGCTTTGGCGAAAGCCAGCCCAAGGCGGCTTGCATCTGCTCCCGCTGCACAGAGGGAGAACACCAGGTAAACCGCAGAACCGCATTTGCCATCCTGGAAAAGGAATCGCAGCAGTAAAGTCAGAATCCTTCTGCTGCCCTTATTTTACCCCGCCGGAATTGCTCACAAAGGCAATCCGCTTGCCATCCGGCGACCAGGAAGGCGTGTTGATGGTACCCTGCCCGCCGTACAAATAAGCGATAGTGCGCGGAGAACCGCCCTCGGCAGGCATCAGCCGGAGGTAAACCTGCTTGTAAAAGGGATGGTCATCGGCCTTCACCTCCGGCAGGTAGGACAGGAACACCACCCATTTGCCATCCGGCGAAACATGCGGGAACCAGTTCTGAAAAGCATCCCGGGTCAATTGCTCCTGCCCGCTGCCGTCGGGACGCATGCGCCAGATTTCCATCGAACCCGTGCGCACGGAGTTGAAGTAAATCCATTTCCCGTCCGGGCTGTATTCCGAGCCGTCGTCCAGGCCAGGCGCATCGGTGAGCCGGATTTCCTCTCCGCCTCCTGAGGGTATGATATAGATGTCGTAATCGCCGTTTCTGAGGCCGGTGTAAGTCAGCCAATTCCCATCCGGTGACCAGCCGTGAAGGTAAGAGGGACCCAGCGGCGTGATGCGCCTGGGAATTCCTCCGCCAATAGGCACGGTATAGACCAGCGAGCCATAGGCTTCTTCCCCGCTGGAGCTGCTCAAGCCCAGCATGGTGCCGTCAAAAGAAATGACATGGTCGTTGTTGTTGTCGCGCACCGTGTCGGTTGGAATGACAGCAGCTTGCTTTCTATCGAGGTCAAGGCGGTATATGAGCCCCTTCTTGTTATATAGCAATGCTTTGCCATCCAGCGTCCAGTTGGGGGCTTGAACAGATTCCGGATCTGCAAAAACGATTTCTCTGTTGCCTGTACTGACCTCCATGGTCTCGATGTAGCTGCCGAGATAATCCTCATAAGGGATAAAGCCCTTTCCGGGTGGCAGCACGATTCGCACATTGTCAAACGCAGCACCGGCAGCCTGTTTGGCGTCGCCGGAGGCAACGAAAATGCCTGCCTGGAGCGGGCCCTCCAGCAATACCTCCCCGGCAGCCACTGATTGGAACGTTTCCCCGAACTTTGCCACCGAGAGGATGAACTGGTCGTCCCGTTTTTCAAGCTGAATGACATCCGGATGACTGACCGGAGCGATGACTTCCTCCACTGGTCCGCCCTGGGTCCGGCGCACCAGCAGGGAGGTTTTCCCGCTGCCGAGCACCATGGCGCACACCATGGCGGGTTTTTCTGCATCGCTGCTGCGCACCAGCCAACCCAACTGTTGTGTGTCGGGCCCTTCTTTATCGCTGAAGACTGCCCTGGCCTGGAGCAGGAAGTTACCTTCCACTGCCTTCCAGGCCAGGTGGTAGCTGCCGTTGAGGGCACCTGAGCCCGCCCCGCTGAGTCGGTAGTTTTGCGTCCTTGGGTCGTAGCTTGTTTTGCCTTTGACAGCAGACAATCCGGCGTCGGCGGAAGCCTCAAAAATGCCGGGCTGTTGGGCGAATATCGCGACAGAGAAGAGTAGCAATAGGGGAGTGAAGAGCCTTTTTTTCATAACTTGCCAGTTAGTTATTTGAGAATGGAAGTGTTGCATGCCGGTATTTACGACTCAGGTGGCGCCGATTGCCTGCATGGCCCCGCGCATGTAGCCAAGTGCAAAGGCCATTCCGGCGTGCCAGGGCGCTCCGCAGGTCACTTCAGGCGAATGGTCCGGAATCAGCACGCCGTCGTAATT
The DNA here is from genome assembly GCA_041159285.1 of Bacteroidota bacterium. Taxonomy (GTDB): domain Bacteria; phylum Bacteroidota; class Bacteroidia; order Chitinophagales; family Saprospiraceae; genus UBA6168. The sequence continues at coordinate 3,932 of JBEAYO010000341.1, forward strand.
GTTTTTTTGCAGGATGTGCAGGGCCTTCACCATGTCAATATCGCCCTCGTCCACAAAGGCCTCCCGGTAATTGGGCACCTTGCCCACCACATTCCGGAAGTGGATGTATCCGATGCGACCTGCAGCTGACTGCCGGTCGAGGAGCTCGTACAAATCGCCTTGCCTCATTTCCTGCAGGGTACCCATGCAGAATTCAAAGCCATTGGCAGGGCTGTCGGAGAGGTCCAGCAGCCGTTCGTATTCCTCGAAGCAATAAAACAACCTGGCGGTTTGCCGCAGGACCGGCATTGGCGGGTCGTCGGGATGCGCTACCAGCCTGACGCCGTTCTCCTCGGCTATTGGCAAAAGTTGGCTCAAGAACCAGTGGAGGCGCTCCCACATTTCCTCCCTCGAGACAGGAGGTATGAAGCCCGGAGCTGCCTCCGGCTCATAGGTCATGTTCCAGACCATGCCCTTGGGGATGGGGCGCTGGGCGTCCACGGCATCTTCCCGGAATCCCACCGACATGGCCTGTCCGCGGCCGTCTGCGCCGCTAGTCCATCCCCAGACCCCTGCCAGGCTGAAGTAATAGCCCATGACTGGTATGCCG
>JBEAYO010000342.1:0-4512 GCA_041159285.1 Bacteroidota bacterium
TCGCCAAACCGCGGCCGGGAAGGATTTTCAGGGCGCGGGGCTGCGCCCCGCGCCCTTTTCAAAGAGGGGCACTGCGCACCGGGCGGCTTTTTACACAACCCCGGAGAAGGGATTTTGGGAGCGCAGGGCTGCGCCCCGCGCCCTTTTCAAAAGAGGGTGTCTCGCTGCCAGGGCTTTTACCCCCCCTCGCCAGAGGAGGGACTTTTGATACAGCCGTGTGCCCTTGCCGGGAAACAATCGGCACCAGCCGAATACCTTTATTTTTAAGGGGATTCCAAATAATCATACATCATACCGTATTCAAATCGAAAAAAACTATTTATTTTTGGCAAAATCGAACAAAAAGAACTCTACATGCCTTTTCTAATGTAATATTTGCACCCAAAACCCTAATACACCGACATGGCCCCAACATCAAAAGCATACGTTCACTTAAAAAACATAACCATTGACATTTGAAGAATTTGGCTTCGAACCCACCCTCATGGAAGGCCTCCATGCCATGGGATTCCAAAACGCCACCCCCGTACAAGAACAAGCCATACCAGCCATCATGGCAGGCAAAGACATCCTCGCCTGCGCCCAGACAGGCACCGGTAAAACAGCAGCCTATCTCCTCCCCATCCTGAACCGCCTAACCATAGAACCACCGCAGGGCATCAACACCCTCATCCTCGAACCCACCCGCGAACTCGCCATCCAGGTGGACCAGCAACTCGAAGGATTTTCCTACTTTACCGACGTCAGCTCAGTAGCCATCTACGGCGGCCGCGACGGCCACTCCATGGAAATGGAAATGCGCGCCCTCAAAAAAGGCGTGGACGTCATCGTCGCTACCCCGGGCCGATTCCTGGCTCACCTCCAGCTCGGCTATGTCAACCTCGACAAAGTACAGTACCTCGTCCTCGATGAGGCTGACCGCATGCTGGACATGGGCTTCGTCACCGACATCATGACCATCGTCAACAAACTGCCCCGGGTGCGCCAAAACCTCCTCTTCTCCGCCACCATGCCCCCGGAAATCAGAAAATTCGCCCAGAATATCCTCAGAAATGACCCCGTCGAAATCAGCATTGCCATCTCCAAACCCGCTGAGGGCATCAGCCAGGGCGTCTATTTCGTCGAAGACCCCCTCAAGAACAGACTCATAGAACACCTCCTGCGCAACCAGGAAAACCCTGCCCAACGCATCCTCATCTTCGCCGGCACCAAAAAAGCCGTCAAGGAACTCACCATACACCTCAAAAACAAGGGCTTCAAAGCCGCAGACATCCACTCGGACCTGGACCAGAAGAGCAGGGAGGACACCCTCCTCTCCTTCAAAAACGCCTCTGTCCCCATCCTCGTAGCCACCGATGTGCTCTCCCGCGGCATCGACATCAAAGGCATCGAAGTCGTCATCAACTTCGACGTGCCCGGCGACCCTGAAGACTACGTCCACCGCATCGGCCGTACGGCCCGCGCCGACGCCACCGGCATCGCCCTGACTTTTGTCAACCGACTCGCACAGTCCAAATTCAAACGGATTGAAAAGCTCATGGGAATCTCCGTCAAGCAAATCGAAATCCCACAGGCCCTGGCGGCCGCCGCCGCGAGAAAACCAGATCAACAACACCGGCGGCCCGAGGGACGTCCTCCTGAGCAGCCCGGTGACAGGAACCGCCGCAGGAACCGGGGAGGCAAGCGAAGAAACCGCGGCAACAGGCCAGGAAACCCCGCTGCGCCGAATGGAAACAATCCGCAGGCTTGACAGCTGCCCCAGGGCCGCTCACATCCCTGATCAACCTTATCCCTCGCTCACGATATGCTTGTAAAAACCACTGGCATCGTCCTGCGCACTGTCAAATATTCTGAAACCAGCGTCATCGCGGACATCTTCACCGCTTCCAGCGGCCTGCGTTCCTTTATCGCCGGCGGCGTGCGTACCCGCCAGGCAAGGATCAGCCCCGGGCTACTGCAAATCATGATGCCCCTGGAGTTTGTTTCCTACTTCCGCGAGGACCGAGACCTCTGCCGGCTCAAGGAGGCCAGGGCTCTCTATGTATTCAAAAGCATCCCCTTTGACATACGCAAAGGCGCCGTCGGCATGTTCATGACAGAGGTGGCTCGAAAGGCCATTCACGGGCAGGAAGAAAACCGGGACTTGTACGAACTGCTGCTGCACACTTTTGTCTTCCTGGATGAAACAGAAGACAGCATCGCCAATTTGCATCTTCACTTCATGCTCCAATTGTCGGAAAAACTCGGCTTCATGCCGGGTGGTTCCTTCAGCGAGCAAACTCCATATTTCAACCTGCTCGACGGAAACTTCGAATCCCTCCAACCCGCCCACACCCACTGGCTTGCACCCCATTACAGCGAAAAACTGGGCATGCTGCTCAGCCTGCCCCGGGAACAGTGCCACCAACTGCCACTGACACGGGAAGAGAGAAGCTACCTGCTCAAGCAACTGATCAATTACTTTCGCCTGCACATCGAGAACTTTCCCGCCATCAACTCCCACCAGGTACTGGAGGAGGTACTGGGCTGAAGAGATGCTCACAGGCTTTTACCGCTATGAAAAAACTTCTGTTGCCTCCCCTTTGCATCCTGTACGCCCTCGGTTGCCGCGCGCAAGCCTCAGCTGACAGTGTTTACACCCGGCTCGACACCATGCCCTTGTTTGCGGGTTGCCCACTCGAGGGCCAATCCTTGACATCGGCCAAAACCTGCTCAGACCAGCAGCTCATCGAATTTATTTCCAGGCAGTTGCAATACCCGGAAGCGGCAAGGCAAAAAGGCACGGAGGGCATCGTCTATGTGAGCTTTGTGGTTACTGCCGGTGGAAAAGTGGCACAGGCACGGCTTTTCAACGATATCGGCGATGGTTGTGGAGAGGCGGCCCTGGAGGTCCTGCACAGAATGCCGGATTGGCAGCCTGGCCTTATGAATGGTGCTCCCGCCAATGTGCGGCTGAACCTGCCCATCCAGTTCCGGTTGCAGGACGCTGAAAATGAACGGGCAAGCCAACTGCTGCTCCTCTGGGGAACGGTCAATAAATCGGAAGTGAGCACCGAGGAATTGAAAGCCTGCCTGGGCAGCCCCCTGCTTGTCAGGGCTCCTGACGGGGCTTCCCTGCCCCTGGTTGAGCTCGCCTTTTATTATGAATCCGCCAGAGGGAAAAGACAGGCTGCCATGAGCCGGGGTTCCATTTCTCCCAGGCAGGCGGCGCTGGTGAGGAAAGCCAGGAAAGGCGGCACGCTGTCTGTCACTGCCACCGTTCAGGAGCACGGCAAGTTCCTCAACATCTCCAGGTCTTTTAAAATCTATTGACTCCCCTCAGAGAATCCCCTCCCAAGAATTAAAAGGGCTTCTACTTTGCCCAGCCACCAGTGCTGTTTGCCTCCCTGAAAAGGCACCTGCCTCATAAGGCGCTGCGGCCCTGCATCCTAAAATACGAGCCTGTCTCAAAAGTATTAGCCCACTTTGCAGGTTATGCTTACCTCCCGGAAGGGCTGTCGGCGGCGCGCCTGAGCATGTCGCCGACGGCCCTAAAAACCCTTACCCCGCGGAGGCAGCACCCCGCGCACCTTTTGCGGGAACGCGCCTCGCCAAAAGGGCATTTTGAGACAGCCTCCAGACCTTTACAAAGACGAGGTCGGCCAGCGAGACAAATTTCAAAAGCACGGGCATGAAAACCATTTGCTTTTGGCACACTCCATGCTATTTACATAGCCCGCCAATCCCCATCCATGAGACCCCTCGCAGGGTCATTTCAGGCCAGCAGGCAGCTTAACAAGGACAATCGGCGGCAGTTTTCCAGCTGCAACAGCAAAATTTAGTAAAATACGAACAAAATGAGCTATTTTATTTTAATTTCGCTCGTTGTTTTTACCTTTGCCAAGTCAAAAGTAACAAGGCGTTTGGCTGAAGCCGTGCCATCTAATACCGGCATAAGCTCATCGCTGGCGCAAGATACGTCGGCAGTGGTTTCACCTCAAGCGGGAACTCATCTCGCCAGGGCGAATCCAACACCGGTGCAAACCAGCCGACATCAGCTTTCTTTAGACCTGTAATTCATATTTTCATAGGGCTGCAGATGGTGTCAACGGCTTTCAATTTTCCTGCTGACAGCTGAAAATTGGACCGGCACTTTGAGTAGAACTATTAAACTCTAATTAAAATCTTTAAAAGACATGAGTATGAAGTATGCACTCCATTTGATTGCTTTCTTTGTAGTTGCAACACTCACTCTTCCTTCCTGCGTGTCCAAGAAAAAATTCGACCAACTCCAGGAAGAGAAGAACACACTTGCCAGCACGCTGGCAGAAAGCCAGTCAAAAGTAAAAATGCTGGAAGACAAAGTTGCATCCCTTGAAGCAGACCTCGCAGCTCAGACCAACAAGCTCAGCAGCGAACTCGACAAACTCCGCAAGGATCTCGAAGCTGCCAAGGCTGACCTGGCCAGCACCAAGAAGTCGCTGGAAGCCAAGCAGGCTGAAATCGCCAAAATCAAGCAGGATGTCAAAGATG
>JBEAYO010000343.1:0-4503 GCA_041159285.1 Bacteroidota bacterium
GGGCGAAGCCCTGCGCCCCTTTCAAAAGCGGGGAGCACCATATTGCCCGTGTGTAAGCAAGGCATGCATCCCCTGATTTTGCCCTCTTGCTTTGAGGGTGTTCAAAATAGACTGTTGCGACGGGCTAGTGAGGTGAAAAAAGAGCCTTTTTACCCACTCGCTGCATGATTGATTCGCTGCCTTACTCCTGTCCGGAAAACGGCAAGCGTTGTTGACTGAACATGATAGCCTATCTTTTAAAAAGACTGTTCCTCTTCATCCCCACCCTGCTGGCAGTCAGCCTGATTGCCTTCGGGCTGAGCCGTCTGACCCCTGGCGACCCCGTTTTGCATTACCTGGTGACCAACCCCTTTGAAACCTCCATCTCGACCCCGCAGGCGCTGCAGCAGGCGGAAAAACGCTACCGGCAGGCTGCTGAGACCCTTGGCCAGGACAAGCCAGCTTTCTACTTCTCCGTGAAGGCAAAGGCCTGGCCGGACACGCTGCACCGCATCATTCCGCGCGACCGGCGGGAGACTCTGGAAAAACTCATCGCCCGCTACGGCAATTGGGAGCAAATTGAAGCCTGGCATCAGGAGCTTCGGCAGCTGCAGCTGAAATCGCTCTCCCTGCCCGATTCCCTGGATGCCAGCCTGGTTTCGTTCAAGGTGCCATTGCTCGAGCTCGCTGCCGCCTGGCGGGAGGCACACCTGGCATCCCTGCTCTCGGAAATGCAAAAAGCCCTGGACAAGGATCCTGTCCTGGCCGAAGCGCTGGGACAGGATTTCTCCGAGCTGAAGCAGCGGTTCGAGGCCGTGCGCGGAAAGGCCACTCCCGGCCTGCTGCGGATACCCTCCCTGCGCTGGCATGGCACCGACAACCAGTATCACCATTGGCTGTTCTCCTTCCTCCGGGGAGACCTGGGCGTTTCCCTGTACGACAGGCGCCCGGTGGCAGACAAAGTTGCTCCGGCCCTTTTCTGGACCCTGGTGCTGAACCTTAGCGCGCTGGCCCTGGCCTTCCTGCTGGCCGTGCCACTGGGAGTCTGGTCGGCCGCGAGGCAGGGAAGCCGCTTCGACCAGCTGACCTCCCTGGGCCTCTTCATGCTCTACTCTCTCCCCGCTTTCTGGGTAGGAACCCTGCTACTGGTATTTTTCACGACCCGAGAGTACGGCATGAACATCTTTCCGGGTCCCGGGCTGGGGTATCTGCCCGCCGGCCTGACCTGGTGGGAGCAAATCGGCAGGGCGGCGCCGCACCTGATCCTGCCGGTCATTTGCCTGAGCTATCCTGCCCTGGCCTACATTTCACGGCAGGCGAGGGGAGGCATGGCGGAGGTGTTGCGGCAGGACTTCATCCGCACCGCACGCGCCAAGGGCTTGCCAGAGCAGCTCGTCATCTGGCGGCATGGCTTCCGCAATGCGCTTTTCCCCCTGATCACGATGGCTGCCGGCGTTTTCCCCGCCATCGTGGCCGGTTCTGTCACCATTGAATTCATTTTCAACATCCCCGGCATGGGATGGCTGAGCTACCACGCCATTTTTTCAAAAGACTGGCCGGTTGTTTTCTCCGTACTCATGCTGGGAGGCGTGCTGACAATCGCGGGCTTGCTGGTTGCCGACATCTTATATGCACTGGCCGACCCGCGTGTCAAACTGGACAAGGCATGAGCAACAAGGCAAACAAGACGATGGAAATGCAAGGCACAGCCGCAATATGGCCCGGCACCACAGCACCTCAACACCGGCTTGCCGGTGTCATCTGGCAGCGCTTCCGGCGGCATCGGCCCGCGCGGTGGTCTGCCCGGGTTTTGCTGCTGCTCGCCATGGTGGCACTGCTGGGAGACTTCATCGCCAACGAGAAACCCTTGTACTGCCAGTTGGAGGGCCGGCATTACTTCCCGGTTCTAAGGCAGTATGCCGTGGACGCAGGTCTGGCGAGCTGGGAGGCTCGCTTTTTTCAAAAAAGCTGGCGGGAACAGCCCTATGAGGTTGTTCTGTTTCCCCCGATACCCTATTCCGCCGGCACGATTGACAGTGCCAATTCCGGCTGCAAGAGTCCCTTCACCACACAGAACACAGCATCCTGGCGATACCGCCATTGGCTGGGTACCGACCGATTGGGGCACGACATAGCTGCTGGCATGATTGCCGGCACGCGCGTGGCCCTGCTGGTGGGGCTGATTGCCATGTCCATTGCAACGCTGGCCGGCATTCTGCTGGGAGCCTTGGCGGGCTACTTCAGAGAAGGGGAGCTGCGCGTGACCCGCATCCGGTTGTTGCTGAACCTGGTAGCGTTCTTCCTTGCCTGGTTTTACGGCATTGAAACCCAGCGCTTCGATCTGGCGGAGGCAGCGGAAAACGGGAATGCAGCCGCGGCGTGGTTGCGAATCTTTGCCACGGTGGCCGGCATTTTCCTCCTGGCAAACCTGCTGGCCCGGCAACTGGAGCGCCGGGGCTGGCCCTTTTTGGGAAAAAGGCTGTCGCTGTTCCCCGACCTTTGGGTCATGCGGCTGGTGGAGGTGCTGGACGCCATCCCCGGCTTGTTGCTGTTGCTGGCCTTTCTGGCGGTGGTGCAGAAAAGCTCGGTTTACTACGTCATGGTGGTGATAGGTCTGTTGCGCTGGACGGGAATTGCCCGCTACATGCGGGCGGAGCTGCTGAAGGTGAGGAATCTGGCCTACATCGAGGCTGCGCGGGCCATGGGTTTTTCCACCCGGCGGATATTGTTCCGGCATGCCCTGCCCAATGCAATTGGTCCGGTGCTGATTTCGGTGTCCTTTGGCATCGCCGCTGCCATCCTGCTGGAATCTTCGCTTTCATTCCTGGGACTCGGCGTTGCGGCCGAAGGGACGAGTTGGGGGAAAATCCTCTCAGACGCCCGGGAGAACCCAGCCGCCTGGTGGCTGGCCGTGTTTCCCGGTGGCGCCATTTTCCTGACAGTCACGGCTTTCAACCTGATAGGAGAGGGTCTAACCAGGGCGTATTCGCCGGAGTAGCACGGGGGTGATTCCCGCTTAGGGGCGCCTGCCCATTCCCTTGGGGAAAAGCCCCGAGCGCGTTTTTGATTTTGGATAATTGCCTTTTTTGTTGGGCTGAACGTGGGCCTTTTCATTGATCGGGCAGCCACTTTTCCGGTTGCAGGAGGACAGGCTCAGCGAACCAGCGGCAACAAGGATGACGGCGAAAAGCAGTATGAGCGTTTTTTTCATGATGGATAGATGTATTTTTGCCCTGCGACAGGCTTTGATTTTTCCTTTTTCAGAATAAACGCCAAAAATGGCTCACTTTGTTCAATTTTTGAACCTGCGTTAAAAAAAGTCCGCTAACCAATTGTTAAACTAATAAAATCGTCAACACCGCCTTTATGAAAAACACACCACTGACCGCCACACATATCGCCCTGGGTGCCAAGATGGCAGAATTTGCAGGCTACAACATGCCCATCTCCTACGCTGGCATCCGGGAAGAACACGACACCGTGCGAAAAGCGGTCGGTGTCTTTGACGTCTCCCACATGGGAGAATTCATCGTCCGCGGCAAGGAAGCCCTGCAGCTGGTCCAGCGGGTTACCTCCAATGACGCCTCCAAACTTGCCATCGGCGATGCCCAGTACTCCTGCCTGCCCAATGACAACGGCGGCATCGTGGACGACCTGCTGGTTTACCGGCTGCCGGAAGACATGTGCTCAGAGGGCGAACAGGCCTTCATGCTGGTCGTCAATGCCTCCAATATCGAAAAAGACTGGAACTGGATTGCCCGGCACAACTCCTACGATACCCGGATGATCAACATCTCCGATGAGACTGGGCTCCTGGCCGTCCAGGGACCGCTTGCCGCCGATGCCCTCCAGTCCCTCACCAGTGTTGACCTCAAGAGCCTGAAATACTACACCTTTGCCAAGGGCACCATGGCCGGGATTGACAACGTGATTATCTCAGCCACTGGCTACACCGGTGCCGGCGGCTTCGAGCTCTACGTCCGCGCCGACCGCCTCGAAGCATTGTGGAATGCCATTTTTGAAGCCGGCAAACCCTATGGCATCAAACCCATCGGCCTCGGCGCCCGCGATACGCTGCGCCTGGAGATGGGCTTTGCGCTCTATGGCAACGATATAAACGACACGACCTCTCCCCTTGAGGCCGGCCTGGGCTGGATTACCAAGCTGAACAAAGGTGAGTTTGTCGCCAGCGAGATGCTGAAAGCCCAAAAAGCAAGCGGGCTGACCAGGAAACTCGTCGCCTTCGAAGTGCTCGACCGCCGTGTGCCCCGGCACGACTATCCCATTGAAGACAACGCCGGCAATCTCATCGGCGTGGTCACCTCTGGCACGCAGTCTCCTTCGCTCGACATCCCCATCGGCATGGGTTATGTGACGCTGCCCTTTGCTGCCGAGGGCACTGAGATCCAGGTCGTGGCCGGCAGCAAGCGACTGCCCGCAAGGATAGTGAAGCTTCCGTTTTACAAGGGGTAGTCAAAAGCAAATTTTGAAATTTCAGGGTGACCGGCCACGCCTGAGCCTGTG
>JBEAYO010000344.1:0-4498 GCA_041159285.1 Bacteroidota bacterium
TTTTGCGAGAGGGCGCCTCACCAAGGGGTCTTTTGAGACAGCCTCATTTTAGGGCATTAGGCCGGTCTAATGCCCTTTCCGGGGGCCAATCGGCACCAGCGAAACGGATTGCCGGGTCTTCTGAGACAGCCTCGGAAGGGGGGAGGGCAGCACCGGCAAAACAAGGCGCACAGACTCTTGATACAACCCTAACTTTTTTAGCGACACCTAAAAGGGCCCAGTTGAACACCCTACACTGAAAGGGCTCAGCAACTATCTCAACTCAATTCCCAGATTAAATTGACAACGACTCATTATATTCGCAAATTTGCCAACAAATCAAACGAACTTCATGCAGCCTGACATTCTTTTCTCAGAAAAACAATACTTCCGGCAAACCTGGATCTGGCTGATCATGGCACCGGTCAACCTGCTCTTTCTGTTCGGATTGGTCAGGCAACTGGGGTATGGCAAAACCTTCGGCGACAAGCCCATGAGCGACCAGGAACTGATTGTCGCAACGGTGCTTTCCTTCCTGCCCATGCTGCTGATCCTGCTGCTGAAATTGGAAACAGTCATCCGGCGCGATGGCATTTATTACCGCTTCGTCCCTTTTCAGTGGACGTTCCGGAAAATAACCTGGGAGAGCACGGAAAAAATCTATGTCCGAAAATACAACCCGCTCCGGGAATATGGAGGCTGGGGCCTTCGAACCGGGCTTTCCGGCAAGAACGGAGCTTTCAACGTTTCCGGGGACCAAGGGCTGCAAATCGAGTTTAATAATGGCCGGAAATTCCTCATTGGCACCAAAAAGCCGAAGGAGCTGGCAGAAGCACTGCAGGGGCTGGGTCAGTACCGGCCGTGATAAGAGCTCCGCAAGGCTGGCAGCTCACTTGCCCAGTTTTCTGGAGAAGAAACCATGGGCCACTGCCGCCTGGCTCAGCAGCATCAGCAGGGAGTAGGCCAGCTTCTCCCTGAAACTGTAACGGTCTTGCCGGAAGGCATAGCGCAACATGGAAAAATAAAAGTGAAAACGCGGCCGCGTCGTCGCTGGCACAGCCTGGCGGGCGATCGCGCGCTGATAGTCATACGCTGCCCTGCCGTATTTCCTGTGCATGCGGTAAAAACTGCGCAGACTGAGAAAATGCAGGTGGTGGATCCGGATGTCGCCGCAAAAGGCCAGCTCCAAGCCCGACTGCCGGGCCCGCACGCAAAACTCGCGGTCCTCCCCGGCAGAAGTCCCGAAGGACTGGTCAAAGCCGCCGATGGACTCAAAGTCAGCTTTTGACACAACGAGGTTGTTAGAGGTAAAAAAAAGATCGCTGGTGTCCCTGAAGTACTCATACAGGAAATCTATGAGTACCTGGCTGCTCTCAGAACAGGGGTTGTGGCGGAATTTATTGATCACCTTTCCGCCGATGAGCCGGCTGTCGGCAGCCATCCTTTGTATCATTTCCAGCCAATCGGGCGCCGGCTCGCAGTCGTCATCCGTGAAGGCGATAAACCTGCCGGCGGCCATGCGGGCCCCCTTGTTCCGGGCGGTGGCAGGCCCCTGGTTGGGCTGGTAGTGGCAGGAAACAGGGAAGTCCTTTTCAAAGGCCGACACGGTTTCCGACACGTCCTCTCCGCCGTCGTTGACGACGATGACCTCCCACTGGTCCCGCGGCAGTGATTGGGCACGAAAACTGCACAGGCAGCGATGCAGGCTTAGCTTTCGATTGTAGGTGGGAATGACGACTGATATTTTCATGTTATAGTCCGGCATCATCTGTGCCAAAAATAGAACAATGATTTATGACCCTGCTTGAAAATACAACGGGAATCCTCGGCGCCCTGTTCATGATAACGGGACTCTACGCTGTTGGCAACCTGGCAGAGCGCATCGCTCCTTGGAAAAAAGCAGGCCGTCACTTCAATATCTCCCTGGGCTTCTCCCTGTTTTACTTTTTTTTTCTTGAAGCCTCAGCGCTGGTTCATCCCTGGTCTTATTACTTGATTTATTTTCTCATGGGCCTCGCCATCGTCTGGAATTTCCGGGAAATAAGGCAGGGGCTCCGCAGTTTTGCTGCCTCGAACAAGATTTTCCTGCTGGTGACTTCCATAGTAGCCCTGCCCTTCTTTTTGGGGCTGATCAGCCCGCCCGTCAACTTCGATGGCGTCAGCTTCTACCTGCCATCGGCGGAATGGATTTATCGCTACGGACTGACGTTCAACCACTACCTCCCCTCCTACACCACCATGCCGCAAGGGGCGGAATACCTCTTCTCAGCCGGATTTGGCATCGGCGGATACCAGGCCATCAGGATGATGGACGCGATTTTCACCCTGTTGCTGATTGATTTGATTCGCGCCACTTCCATACGCTACCTCAGCTTGTTGTGGACCGGCATGGTCATCTGCCTGGTCTTCCTGATGCCGGAGACCCTGCTCTACGTCTTTGGCTCAGGCAAGGTGGACACCCTGGGGACTTACTTTTTTGTAGTGGGATTCACCCTCATATTGCGATTCCGGGAAATCGGCAGCTACCTTCCCGCCGTGCTGGCCCTGTCCGCCGCACTGGCTATAAAATATACCAACTGGCTGCTGCTGATCCTACCCTTGACCGGCCTGTTCCTATTGCTGCTGATGCAGAAAAAGTACCGGATGGCCATGGCCGCAGCTGCAATCCCACTGCTCTTCACAATGCCGGTTTTGATTAAAAACCAGATTGAGGTCAACAACCCGCTGGCGCCAGTAATCATCACAGGCAAGCCGACGCGCTTTGTCTTTACACATGGCGAAATGCCTTCCAATTCAGACATACCCACGGATCTGCTGCAAAATGACACTGCACTTTCTAAGGCAGGCAATAAATATCAAGGCGTTGTCAACACCCTGAAAGGAGAAATGTGCTGGATCATCTCTGCCGTAATGGCCATTTTGCTGCTGCTGCGTCTGGCGGGACGACTGCCCCTGCCGGAATTCTGGACCTGGTACTTGTTTTTACTGCTGTGCTTTGTTCCCTGGTTTTACGAACTGGGCGACAGTCCCCAGCCGCTCCGCTTCATCTGGCCTCCCCTGGTCATTCTGACCTTGCTCGTGCTGGTTTCCCTGAAAGAACTGGTGGCTCCCCTGAAGATTCCCTTTCGCCAGTACACTGCCGCGATGGCCATTTTCCTGGTAGGGCTGCCCGTCATCGGATACAGCTACTACAGGCATGGCCGCAACCTTCATTATTTTATCAAAAGCCAGGAACTGTCGCTGGCTGACTGGTATGCCTACGTAGGACAGGAGTTTTTCTCCATTTCTGCCAGGATGAGGGAGGCCGGGTTCCACCACCAGGATGTTTTTTACCTGAACGGCGTGGCACTTGGACTTTTTGATGTAAGGGACTATGGAAACCTGCCCAACGCAGAGCAGCAGGCCGTGCTGTCAAAATACGGGCTGAAGACCTATTGCGGGGAAAAGTACATCTTTGACAGAATGCCCCACGACAGCATAGCCGGAAAGCCTGTGAAAAATATTTTTATCAGTAAGAATTATCACCTGATGGCCATTGAGGAGTGAACGCCTTGATAATCGGCTGTGATTTCTGTGCTATACGTCGAAAAATAGCACTTTTTTCCCATCTCGCTGACCCGCCGCGGCAAGTCTATTGTACTTTTGTGTTAATTTTATCGTTATTTGAAGGGGTCGCCTCACCCTGCAATTCTCCGGATAAAACCATCAACAAAGCATCTGAACTATGAAAATTTGCCATACCCTCTGCATTGCCTTCCTGCTGCCATTCGCCGGCTTCCAGTCGCTCCGCGGCCAGGCAGCCAATGACGAATGCACCAGCGCCCTGCCCCTCAACGACGTCACAAACTGGTGTTCTGACAATGGCGCCTTCTCCAACAGCAATGCTTCCCTGAGCAACCTGTCACAGGCATCCTGCTTCCCCGATGTCACCAACGACGTGTGGTTCTCCTTCGTGGCAGAGGCCACAACGGTCCAGGTCACCGTAATCGGCAACACCACTGGCAACCCGGGACCAGGCGGCACCCTGGAAAACCCCCAGTTCGCCATCTACAGCGGAGACTGCAATGGTGCACTCACAGAAATAGCCTGCGCCTCCGATGCCTTCGGAACCCATATCGTCGAATCATTCGCAGGCCCCCTTACCGTGGGAGAGACCTACTACATCCGCGTTGACGGCCGTGATGAGCAAAAAGGCACTTTCCGCCTCTGCATCAACAACTACAACGCCGTGCCAGACCCCAACAGCGACTGCCCCACCGGCGTCATCCTCTGCGACAAGTCTCCCTTCACCGTGGAAAGCCTCATCGGAACGGGCGCGCTGAACAACGAAATCGGCCCGGGCGTCTGCGTGCAAACAGAATATGCCTCGGCCTGGTACCGCTGGACCTGTAAGGACGCCGGCACCCTCAGCTTCACCATCACGCCCTCCAACCCCTCCGACGACATCGACTTCGCCGTCTTCGAACTCCCCGACGGCATTGACGACTGCGAAGGCAAGGTCAAGGTTCGCTGCATGGCC
>JBEAYO010000345.1:0-4487 GCA_041159285.1 Bacteroidota bacterium
GCATGTTGTTGCTTCCCAGGTCTATGCCTTGGGAGGTCAGGCCGGTCTGCAGCCCGTGGATGTCCAGATGCCCCAGCGCTGCCGCCTCCTGCAACAACTGATGCAGTTGATCGGGGCCGAAAGGCTGTTGCTGCGTTCCCACCAGAATGGCTCCGTAGTTGAACTGTCGCTGCCCTTGCCTGGTCACCCCGGTGAATGGCTTGGTGGCCACTTTGAGGTTCACCCCTTTCTTCAGCAGGAAATAAAGTGCAGCGGGCGCGTAGTAGGAATCCCAGTCGAAGGCAAAGGCGTAGTCGTCGGGCGCTGCCTGAACGCTGCCGGCAGGCAGACTGACCTCGCCCAGCGGGGCTCCCAGTATTTCAGGAGTGTAATCCCTGGCTGAAACCTCCCCGTACTCAAGGCCGAAGGCCAGGGGGAGCGTCCAGGCGCTGATATCGTAGAAAATGCTGTCGGTGAACGTCGTGTCCCTTTGGAACATGCCCAGAATCAGCTTGTACTGGGTCTGCTCCAGTGGTATGACCAGTGCCTGGCCGGGTTCATAAGCGGTTCCGTTGACAATCGTCTTTTTGCCCAGCTCATAGATATCTATCTGGTGCCTTCTGACCATTTCGGCAAACTTCAGGAGCCGGGGCCGGTCGTGTTTATCGCCTACGACAAACGCCTTTCGCTGGTCTTTGGAGGCCTCCTGCACTGCGTTGCGGTAGAAGTCCCGCTGATAGCCGAGCAAATCCTCCCGGAGGGCCACGGCTGCCTCGTGGGTAGAAAGGGCCACCTGCACCTGATTCCGAATGGTGAAGGCGAAGGTCAGCGGCCCGTTGGGCGTCTGCTGGACATGTCCCCTGCTGCTGGCCTGTTCAAAGAGGATGCCGATGCAGCCCTGAGCATCGGGATAAGTGGAACCCTTGCCGTAGTAAAAGTCATCGAAGCTCTCCTGGGTATAGTAAAGGGAGCGGATCTTATCCAGCGCCTTGGCGTGGAAGGTCCCGATCTCGAAGGTGAGTTCCTGGTTTTTCTTTGGCGTGATGGGGTTGACCCTGCTTTGAATACCTGGCATGAAGAAAAAGGTAGAGTTGGTGCCCATCTCATGGTGGTCAGTCAGGATGTTCGGGCGCCAGTCCTGGAAGAGCTTCACGCGGCCCTGGCTTTCCGGGTGCTGTGCAGGAAGCCAGTCTCGGTTGAGGTCGAACCAATAGTGATTGGTGCGTCCCCGCGGCCAGGGTTCATCGTATTCGCGGTCGGCGTTGTCATCTGTCAACACCTTATTTTTATTCATGTTGACCCAGGTGGAGAAGCGCTGCATGCCATCCGGATTGAAGACGGGATCAAAAATGATAACGGTATTGTCCAGCAACTGGCCAATGGCAGGGCTTTCGCCGGCGGCGAGGTAATAGGCAACCAGCACGGCTGCGTTGACGCCGCTGGGCTCATTGCCGTGAATGGTAAATCCCTGATATAGGACCAGCGGCATGGCAGCGAGGTTGGGCTTGCCGGATGCCTGTGGGTTGCTCAACTGCAGGTGTTCTTGCCGGATGGCGGGTAGCTTGCCGTGGTTCGCCGGCGAGGTGATGAGCAAGTGGATCATCGGCCGGTGTTCATGACTTCTGCCATGCTCCTGCAGCACTATTCTGTCGGAAGCCGCATCGAGCGCCTTGAGATAGGCAACCACCTGGTCGTGGCTGAGGTGCCACTCTCCCATGTGAAACCCGAAATACTGATGGGGGCTGGGAATGGAGGGGTTGTAGCTGATGTCCGGCAGGTAGTAGCTGAGCGGCTGTCCCTGGCTGAAAGCGGGGGCATGGAATGCGAACAGAAGCAGGAGGGTGTAGTGGATGTTCCGCATGTGTGGGTTGCTTTATTTGAATGCAAATATCCTAAAAAGGGCCGTGCCGTGAAATAGAAAGTGAAAACTGCGGTTATATTTTTGACATCGGCGCTTGTCCCGTCCACCTCTAATATCTTAAAATGGCGCCTATTTCCTGCGGAAGAGTTGTTTGCGCTGGAAGCGCATCACGGTGGTTCCCTGCTGGCTGCCGCTGGTCTCGTCCAGGGGGGTGATAAAGGGGAGCAGGTATTTCTGCAACTGCAGCGCCAGCCGCGAGTTGGGGATTTCCTCACTTCCCACGGGAGGCTTCATCCAGGACCGTGGAAAGCCCAGCAGGTAGAGCAGCGGGCTCAGCGCCCAGCGGATCCATAGCCAGGGGTTGCTTTTTCCTGTAAAAACGTAGGCTGTGACGCCTGTCTTGAGCAGGTCGAAGCTGCGGAGATAGAAATCCCGATGCTTGAAAAGCGCCTGGTACTGGCCGACGGGCCTGGCCATTACTCCTTCGCCCGAGATTGCCCGCTCCGGCGCCGTCTCTTCCACCAGGACGACCCATTGACGGCTGACGCGACAGATCTCGTCTGCGATGCCGGCCAGGCCTTCATCCTCATGGATGTATTGAAATTCCGACATTGCTATGACTACGTCAAAGGACTGATCAGGGAAAGGCAGCGCATCTACCCTGGCCACCGAAAGGTCTGCCGGCACCTCCCCCAGGTATTCCCTCGCCAGGGAGAGAACTTCCTCGGAACTGTCCACCCCGAAGAGTTCCTTCGGCTGAAAGCGGCTCAGTTCGAGCAGCAGGTCTCCCGTGCCACAGCCAATTTCCAGCACGGATTTTCCACCGACCAGGTATTGCACCCCCAGCAGTTGAATCAGCTTGTTGCGGTGGTACCTTTCATAGGGAGTTTGCGGGATTGGCAGCTGCACAGCAGCATGGGGATCAGCCGCTGGCAAGAGGCGCGTGGTGCGGTCTTTGACTTTCTGCAGGAACTCCGTCCTGACCAAATCCGATATTTTTCCGGGTAGCAAGTTTTTCATGAGTTTGGGTTTCAGACAAGGTTCGAGGCAATCCGCCTTTTGAAGGCGGTCGGGTTTTCTCCGGACAGTTTTTTAAATGTCTTATTAAAATAGGACAAGTTCTCGAATCCGCACATGTAGCAGGCATCTGTGACGCTGCTGCCCTGGAGCAGCAGTTGCTGAGCTCGTTGTATGCGATAGCGGTTGATGTATTCGGTAAAGGTAAGGTCGTTATTTTTCTTAAAAAAGCGGCAAAAAGCGGCTGTTGACAGGTGGGTCAGGGAAGCCAGTTCCCGGACGTCGATCTTCCGGCGGTAGTGCTGCTCCACGAAATTCTGCACCTGCTTGATGCGCTGTTGTTCGCGGAAGTGGGCGTTGCTTTCGATGGGTTTGGCGCCGAGCGTGGTGTATTCCCGGCTGTTTGCCAGCAGTTGGAAGACTTCCAGCAGCAGCAGGAGTTGGCGGAAGGGTTTTTCAGCGGGCATGGCCATGAGTATTTTGCCGGCTTCTCTTTTGGTGGCCCCGCTGAAGACGATGCCGCCTTTGGAGCGGTCGAACAGTTGGCGCACCTGTTTCAATTCGGGGGATTGCAGGAAGGCTTGTCCCAGAAAGTCTTCCCGGAGTTGCACCACTACCTTTTCATAGGGGCTTTTGATGCCGTAGTCAAAGTTCAGGTGGGGGATGTGGGGTCCGATGAAGGCGAGGTCGCTGTCCTGGTAGGCTGAGATGTGTTCTCCGATGTGGCGGGTGCCGCTGGCGCCTTCTATGTAAACGATTTCATACTCGGGATGGTAGTGCCAGAAGAACAGGTCGTTCAGCCGGGGGGTGAGGAGTCGGTAGGAACGCCCCTCGTCAGGCGGGATGGCTTCGAGTTTTACTTTCATTAGTTTTGCAAATATAAAAAGTATGGCACGGTGCGGTCCGTGGCTGGAGCTGTCTCAAAAGGCCCGACAATTCTTTCCGCCGGTGCCGATTGACTCCCGGAAAGAGCGGCGGGCGGGCCTGTGGCCCATCCGCCGCCCGAAAAAGACCTGGCCATCCATTCCACTGGTGCCGCTTATCTCCCGGGAAGTGCGCACGGCAGTCCTTCGACCCGTCCGTCGCCCAAAAAGACCTGGCCATTCATTCCGCTGTTGACGCTTATCTGCCGGGAAGGGCGCAGGGGTTGTGTAAAAAGCCCTTGCGGCTGGTTCCTCAGTTGCCGAACGGCTTCCGGAAAGGGCGCGGGGCCGGCCTGCGGCCCGCCCCGCGCCCTTTTCAAAGAGAGGCACTGCGCCCGACGCCATTTTCACGAGGGGATGCCTCATCGAAGGGTCTTTTGAGACAACCTCCGCGCACCTTTTAGGAGAAGGCGTCTCGCAAAAAGGACTTTTGAGACGGGCTCGAGCGCCCCACCCCACCCTCCTGAAACCAGCCACAAGTTACAACTTTAACAACTGATTTGACTAAAAACCTTTCTTTTAACCAAAAATATCAATACAGGACAAAAAATAGCCAACCTATGAGTAGTGCAGCCCCCCGGAGCCGGCTACTTTTGCAATAAAAAAAGTAACTGTTCAGCCACCCTTGCAGATACTGCTTGTTTTCCGGAAAGGGCGGTGGGGGGGGGGGGGCGGCGGGGCGCCCCCCCCCCCCAAAAAAAACACAA
>JBEAYO010000346.1:0-4460 GCA_041159285.1 Bacteroidota bacterium
ATAATCGGCCTTGGCAGAACGAATTGCCGGGTCTTTTGAGGGCAGCTTCGCGCCCTTTCCGGCAGCCTTGCGGCGTCGGCGAAACAATCCGCACGGATGTTTGAAATAATTCTGAATCCTTTGGCAACTCGCAAAAGTTGCCCGGTTGATCACCCTACCCTGAAACTGCAAACATGAAATACCTGACCGAATACCGCGATGGCAACCTTGTCGCCCGCTACCTGCAGGAAATAAGAAATGCCGCCACCCGCGAATGGACCATCATGGAAGTGTGCGGCGGACAAACCCACAGCCTGGTGAAAAACGGCATCCTGCAGCTGCTGCCATCCAACATCCGCATGGTGCATGGCCCCGGCTGCCCCGTTTGCGTCACCCCCTCGCAGCTCATCGACAAAGCCGTACACCTGGCCCTGGAAAAGAATGTCATCCTCTGCTCCTACGGCGACATGCTCCGCGTCCCGGGCTCCGGTAAAAGCCTCCTGGAAGCCAGGGCCGCCGGTGCTGACGTCCGCATACTGTACGCTCCCCTCGAAGCGGTGAAAATTGCCGCCGACAACCCCGAGCGCGAGGTCGTCTTCTTCGCGGTGGGCTTCGAAACCACGGCCCCCGCCAATGCCCTCTCGGTCATCCAGGCCCACCGCCAGGGATTGGAAAACTACTCCATCCTCTGCTCCCAGGTGCTGGTGCCGCCGGCCATGGAAGCAGTCATGAACGACCCGGATTCATGCATACAGGCCTTCCTGGCCGCCGGCCACGTATGCACCATCATGGGTACTGAAGCGTACGAACGGCTGGCCGCCAATTATCGCATCCCCATCGTCGTCACCGGCTTCGAGCCGGCTGACCTGGCCCAAGGCATCCTCATGGCCGTGCGGCAGCTGGAAAATGGTGAAGCCCGCCTGGAAAACCAGTACAGCCGCTTCGTCAGGCCCGAGGGAAATCCCCAGGCCTTGACAGTAATCGAGGCGGTGTTTGAAACCAGCGGCCGGGAATGGCGCGGCATCGGCCGCATTCCACAAAGCGGTTACGAGTTGAGGGAGGAGTTCGCTGCCTTCGATGCCGCCCGGAAATTCGACGTCCGCCTGGATGAAATGCCGGAATCCTCCAACTGCATGGCTGGACAGGTGCTCAAGGGCATCAAAAAGCCGGTGGAATGCCCGAATTTTGGCAAGGAATGCACCCCGCTGACGCCCCTGGGTGCTCCCATGGTTTCCTCGGAGGGTGCCTGTGCGGCATACTATCATTTCTCACAAGCGGAAAAAGCCACGACGCCATGAGTGAAAGACTGACCATGCAATTGTGCTGCCCCCTGCCTCCCCTGGATTTCGACCGAATTACTCTGGGACATGGCAGCGGCGGACTCCTGACCAACCTTCTGTTGGAAAACGGGGTGTTCAGTTTGTTTGACAACCCTTGGCTGGCCACTCGCCACGACGGGGCGGTGCTGCAGGTGGAGGCCGGCAACATGGCCTTTTCAACTGACAGCTACGTGGTTTCCCCCATCTTTTTTCCCGGCGGCAACATCGGTGAACTGGCCGTCAACGGCACGGTGAACGACCTTGCCATGTGCGGCGCCAACTGTCGCCATCTCTCACTGGCATTTATTCTGGAAGAGGGCCTCCCCATGCGCGAATTCTGGGAGGTGCTGCTCGGCGTCAAATGGGCCGCAGAACAAGCCGGGGTGCAGGTGGTGACCGGCGACACCAAGGTCGTGGAGCGGGGGAAAGGCGACAAGGTCTTTATCAATACCTCCGGACTGGGAATGGTGCACCCCCGCGCCGACATCCGCAGTGCCAGGGTGCGCCCCGGTGACAAGATCCTCCTCAGTGGCCCGGTGGCCACACACGGCATTGCCATTCTCAGCCTCCGGGAAGGATTGGAATTTGAGACCAGCCTGGAGAGTGACACGGCACCGCTCAACGGCATGGTCATGCAGTTGCTGGACCAATTCGGCAGTGCAGTTCACCTGCTGCGCGATCCGACCCGCGGAGGGGTGGCCACCGTGCTCAATGAACTGGCCCGCGACACCCGCCTGGGCATGGCCATAGAGGAGAGCAGCATCCCCGTCCTGGAAATGGTGGGGGCGGCTTGTGAAATGCTGGGCCTGGATCCGTTGTACGTGGCCAATGAAGGTGTTTTTATTGCCGTGGTGGAGGCAGGCCAGGCAGAAGCCATGGTGGAACTGCTGCGCGGCGATGAAAGGGGTTGCCAGGCTGCCATTATTGGCACCGTGACCGCGGAGCATCCGCAGCAGGTGGTGATGAAAAGCCGGGTTGGCGGCCGCAGGGTGGTGAACATGCCGCTGGGGGAGCAGCTGCCACGGATTTGCTGATGCCGGTGAAATTGCTACTTGACGATGTTTCGGATCATGCCGTTGAAGACGAAATAGTGAAGGGGTGTCACAGCGTACCAGTAGATCCGCCCCCAGACTCCCTTAGGGCGGAAGGTGGCGGTTTGATGCAGTTCTGTTTTATTGCCTTTGCGAACCAGTTTGAACTCCAGCCAGGCCTCGCCGGGAAGCTTCATTTCGGCAAAGAGCAGCAATCTTCCCTTGTCGCGGTCGGCTGCCAGCACCCGCCAGAAGTCGAGGGCATCTCCGGCAAAGATCTTGTCGGGATTGGTGCGGCCCCGGCGAAGTCCCACCCCGCCGGAAAGCTTGTCAAGGAAACCGCGCAGCTGCCACAGGAAGTTGCCGTAATACCAGCCCGTGGTGCCGCCGATGCGCCAGATGCGGTCCAGCACGTATTCCTCCCGGCCCGTCACCGTCATTTTTTTAAAATCCCGGAAGCAGCCGAATTTAGGCACCTCGACGTATTCCATGAGCCTGGGGTTGGTGTCAAAGGAGCTGAAGGCATCCTTCCAGCTGCTCAGCACCATGTTTTGTTCAATCCGGCGGAAGGCCAGCTCCACGGCCTCCCGGTAGCTGAGCAGCTCGATGCCAAGGTCAGCAGCCAGTGAATTGGGCCGGCAGATGACATTCACCTTCATGCTGTCCACCAGGTTGACGGCCAGGGAATAGGAAGTGGAGGTGATGAAATAAAGCCAGTAGGAGGAGAGGCGGGGCGTCATCACCGGCACTGTTTTTACGATTCGGCGCAGGCCGCGCACGGCGGCGAACTGCAGCAGCATCTGTTTGTAGGTCAGTACCTCCGGGCCGCCGATGTCGTAGTCGTGGCCAAAGGTCTCCTCGCGCAGCATGACGCCGGAGAGGAACTGCAGCACATTGCGGATGGCGATGGGCTGGCAGCGGGTGTCCAGCCAGCGGGGGGCGACCATCACAGGCAGCTTTTCCACCAGGTCGCGGATGATTTCGAAGGAGGCGCTGCCGGAGCCCACGATGATGCCGGCCCGCAGCACGGTGACGGGGATGTTGCCCGATTGCAGGATGGTTTCGACATTGAAGCGGCTGCTGAGGTGGTCGGACAGTTCTTTTTCATTGACGATGCCGCTGAGATAGACGATTTGGCGGCAGGAGGTGGCCTGCAGCAGTTGGACGAAATGCCGGGCTGAGCGGGCTTCTTTTTCTGCAAAATCTCCCTTGGTGCCCATCGAGTGGATGAGGTAGAAAGCCACGTCGATGTCGGTGGGCAGGTCAGGGGCAGTGACTTGCTTCAGGAAGTCTATTTCCACGACCTGCAAGCCGGCATAGGTGTTTTCGGCTTCGAAACGCTTATGGTTTCGCACGCAGCAGACCAGTTCGTGGCCTTGCCCGAGCAGTACGGGTATCAACCGCTGCCCAATGTATCCATTTGCTCCGGTGATGAGTATTTTCATAGGGATAGAACAAGGGAATTGGAAAAAAGTTAGGTAGTTTCGTGCTGTGTTTTGCCTCGGGCGGATTGGCCCCGGCCTTGTGTCAAAAGTCGCCAAGCTGCTGCACTCCTCTTTTAAAAGAGCGCGGGGCTGCCAGCAGAACCTCAAAAAAGTGCAAAGACAACCATCATTTTCGCCAACATGAAATATCTCATAACCACCCTTCTTTTCCTGCTGGCAGCGACCCTGCCCGCCTGCCAGGCCCAGCAGGTGCGACGACTGCTGCTATTCGCCTACAGCGAAAAAGACCCCGACCTCATCACCCAGCGGAACTGGCTGCACACCGATTCCCTTGGGGTGGTGGAACGAGATATCTGGATTGCCGTCTTCACCGACCCGAAAACCTTTCGTCGGATGTACGAACACCACGGCGCCGCCCGGGATGCCTTCACCCTGGTGCTCATTGGCAAAGACGGCACTGAAAAACTGCGCTCCGACAAACCCCTTCCCGCCAGGGAATTGTTCGATTTCATTGACGCCATGCCCATGCGGCAGGCCGAAATGCGCTCAAAAAACAACTGAGATGAAAGACCACGACGTACTCATCATCGGCGCCGGCATCGCCGGATTGTCTGCCGCTCGCCGGCTCCACACCGCCGGCTGGCAGGTGGCCGTGTTCGACAAAGGCAGGGGCCCCGGCGGCCGCA